>CALRYR010000006.1:0-26055 GCA_943372425.1 Variovorax sp. YR752
GCCTTCATGAAGTCCGAGCGCAACCTGCGCTGGACCGACTCGCCGCTGCACGGTACCCACGGCGAGCTGACGATTTCCGATGTCGGCCACATCGACCCTGTCGAGCGACTCTGGCTCGAAGCCGCGCAGGCCGAGGGACTGCCGCTCAACGAGGACTTCAACGCGGCGTCACAGGAAGGCGTCGGCCTGTTCCAGGCAACGATCCAGGACGGCGAACGCTTCGGCACCGGCAAGGCCTTCCTGAAGCCGGTACTCGCGCGACCGAACCTCACGGTGCGCACCGGCGTGCGGTTGCTGCGCGTGCGCTTCGACGGCACGCGTGCCACCGGCGTGGCGTTCCTCGAGAACGGCATGCTGCAAACCGCCGAGGCCGCGTCGGAGGTGGTGCTCAGCGCTGGCGCGATCGGCTCGCCGCAGTTGCTGCTGCAATCGGGCATCGGCCCGGCAGACGAGCTTTCGGCACTCGGCATCCGGGCGCGGCTCGACCTGCCCGGCGTGGGCCGCAACCTGCAGGACCACATCAACTGCCCGATGACCTTCGCCACGACCGAGCGCTTCGGCATCGCGCAGTCGAGCGTCGAGGAAGCGGCGTCGGACCTCCGGCAATGGGAGACCGAACGCAGCGGGCCGCTCACGTCCAACTGGTCGGCCTGTGGCGGCTTTGCCCGTATCAACCCCGAGGCGGAAGACCCGGACCTGCAGCTCTACTGCATCGTTACCTCGCACCGTGACCACGCGCGCTACCGGTCGACGCAGCCCGGCGTCACGCTTTTCTCGGTCGCACAGCGGCCCGAGAGCCACGGCACGCTGCGGCTGCGCTCGGCCGATCCGCTCGAAGCGCCGGCCATCGATCCGCGCTACTTCAGCGACCCCGAGGGCGCCGACCTGCAACGGGTGATCGACGGGCTGCGGCTGCAGCGCCGCATCGCGGCGCAGTCGCCGCTGCGCGAGGTCATCGCCGGCGAGTTCGAAGGCAGCGCTGCCGCACAGTCGGATGCGGAACTGGCCGAGTTCGTGCGCGCCCAGGCCACCACGCTCTACCACCCGACCAGCACCTGCACCATGGGCACCGACACGATGGCGGTGGTCGACCCACGTTGCCGCGTGCACGGCATCGAAGGCCTCTACGTGGCCGATGCGTCGGTCTTCCCCTCGATGGTGTCGGGCAACACCAATGCGCCGACCCTCATGGTGGCCGAGCGCGCCGCCGATTTCATCCTGAAGGACGCACACCGATGACCTGGCTCGACACCTCGATCATGCGCACCCGCGGCGTGGCACAGGGCCGCACGCCCGACACGCATGCGCTCACCGAAGCGAAGCAGGGCAAGTACCACTACACCATCGGCCCCTACTCCGACCCGGTGCTGCACGTGCGCCCCGGCGACCGCGTGGTGGTCGAGACGCGCGATGCCTTCGAAGGCGCGATCAAAACCGAACAAGACCTGCCTTCGCGCGTGCTCACGATGCCCTTCGTCAACCCGCAGAACGGCCCGATCCTGGTCGAGGGGGCCGAGAAGGGCGACGTGCTCGCGGTCTACATCGAGTCGATGGCACCGCGCGGCCCCAACCCGCGCGGCACCTGCGCGATGATTCCGCACTTCGGCGCGTTGAGTGGCACCTCCTTCACCGCGCTGCTGGCCGAGCCACTGCCCGAGATCGTGCGCAAGATCGATGTCGACGAACAGGGCGTGTACTGGAGCCAGCGCGTCACGCTGCCCTATCGGCCGCATATCGGCACGCTGAGCTGCTCGCCCGAGATCGACTCCATCAACACGCTCACGCCCGACGCACACGGCGGCAACATGGACCTGCCCGACATGGGCCCGGGCAGCATCACCTACCTGCCGGTGCAAAGTCCCGGCGCGCGGCTCTTCATCGGCGATGCACATGCCTGCCAGGGCGACGGCGAGGTCTGCGGCACGGCGGTCGAGTACCCGAGCACCACCACGATCCAGGTCGACCTGATCAAGGGCTGGACGATCGACTGGCCGCGGCTCGAGAACGAACGCGTGATCATGGCCATCGGCAGCGCCCGGCCGCTGGAGGACGCGACCCGCATCGCCTACCGCGAGCTGGTGTTGTGGATGGAGGCCGAGTACGGCTACGACCGCTGGGACGCCTACATGATGCTGAGCCAGTGCGGCCAGGTGCGGCTCGGCAATTTCGTCGACCCCAAGTACACCGTCGGGGCCGGCATTTCCAAGACCTATCTGGCACCGGGCTGAGCCCGAACGAAGGAACGCACATGGACCTCGGACTCAAGGGACTCAACGCGCTGGTCACCGGCGGCACCAAGGGCATCGGTCGCGCGATCGCGCAGACCTTTGCGGCGGAGGGTGCGCACGTGGCGATCTGTGCACGCAACGCCGACGAGGTGGCGCAGAGCGTTACCGAACTGTCGGCCCATGGCGTCAAGGTGTTCGGCCGGGCGGTCGACGTGGGCGACGGCCCGGCCTTGAAGGCCTGGGTGACGGAGGCAGGCGACGCGCTGGGCGGCATCGACATCGTGGTCGCCAACGTGAGCGCGCTGGCCATCGCGAGCGACGAGGCCGGCTGGCAACGCGGCTTCGAGGTCGACATGATGGGCACGGTGCGGCTGGTCGACGCCGCCATGCCGCGGCTGGAGCGCAGCGCGAATGCGGCGATCGTGACGATCTCCAGCGTCTCGGGCCGGGAGATCGATTTCGCGGCCGGCCCGTATGGGGCGTTCAAGGCCGCGATCGTGCACTACACCCAGGGTTTGGCCTACCACCTGGCGGCCAAGCGCATTCGCGCCAACACCGTGTCGCCGGGCAACACCTACTTCCGCGGCGGTGTGTGGGATCAGATCGAGCAAGGCAACCCGGCGCTCTATGCGCAGGCGCTCGCGCTCAACCCGACCGGTCGCATGGGCACGCCGCAGGAGATGGCCAACGCGGTGGCTTTCCTCGCAAGCCCGGCAGCGAGTTTCATCACCGGGACCAATCTGGTGGTGGATGGGGCGTTGACGCGGGGCGTGCAGCTGTAGCGGCCGGTGCGTGCAGCCTAGAAGTCGAGCACGAGGTCGGCGGTCAGCGCGCGCGACACGCAGGTACAGATCACCTTTCCACCCGCCTTCTCGGCAGCGGTGAGCGCATGGTCGCGGTGGTCGGGCACGCCCTCGATCACCGGGGTCATGCACATGCCGCACTCGCCGCGACGGCAGTCGTAGAGCGGGTCCATGCCGGCGGCGAGCATGGCGTCGAGGATGGACTCCTGCGCCTGGACCACGATCGTCCGCCCGCTGGCACGAAGCTCGAGCCGGATGGGTTGGTCGCCACTGAGGGCGACGGCCCCGTTGAAGGCCTCGAAGTGGACCTGGTGGTCCGCCCATCCCAGGCGCCGAGCCGTGTCGACGACCTCGGCGATGAGCGAGTTCGGGCCGCAGACATGAACGTGCCGACCCGGTGCCGGGTCGGCGAGGATGGCGGCTACGGGCATGCGGGCGTCCGCGCCCTCTTCGCTGCAGTACAGCACCGCGCCGGGCAGCGCCGCGACCTCGTCCTGGAACGCCATGCGGCGGCGCGACTTCGCGGCATAGTGCAGCTCGAACGGGCGCCCGGCTGCGCCGAGTTCCCGCGCCATCGGCAGGATCGGCGTGATGCCGATGCCGCCGGCGATGAGCACGTGGCTCTCGGCGCTGTCGCTGAGCGCGAATTCGTTGAACGGGCCTTGCGCGTCCACCGCGTCGCCCGCCGCCAGGGCGTGCATCGCACGCGAGCCGCCGCGGCTGCCCGGGTCCAGCAGCACCGCCACTTCGTAGCAGTCGCCTTCGGCGCCGCGGCCGACGATCGAATATTCACGCGAGCCGCCGCCTGCCTCGGCGGGCAGCGTGAACTTGAGGTGCGCGCCGGCCTTGCACGGCGGCAGCGGATGGCCGTCCGCGGCGGTGAGGCGAAGGCGCCGCACGCCGTCCGCGACGAGGTCGGTGGTCTGAACGATGAGTTTCATGAGGGTGTGTCGAGCACGGTGTGAACGCTGGCCGCGAGCGCCAGCAGCGCCCGCTCCTGATGTTTGCGGCCCACCAGTTGCACGCCGATGGGCATGCCGTGGGGGCCCCGGAGGCCGGGGACGTTGACGCAGGGCAGGCCCAGCAGGGTCCAGACCCGGCTGAACACCGGGTCGCCGGTCGCATCCAGGCCCAAGGGCGCCTCGCCCGGCGCGGCCGGCACCAGCAGGGCATCGACGTCGGCCATCAGCTCGCGCGCCACACGCCGGCCGGTGGCCGCGCGCGACTGCGCCGAAAGGTACTCGGCCTCGGTCACGGCCTGCCCCTTCTCGAGCAGGTCGCGAAGAGGTCGGCTCAATGCCGTGGCGTGGTGCTGCAGCTCGAATGCCAGCTCGCGCACCGCCTCGTACGCCATCACCTGCTTCTGGTCGTCGGCGAGGGTGGCCTGTTCGTCGGGGAGGCGTTTGCCGATGAGTTGCATGCCGCCGGCCTGCAGCCGCTGAACCGCCTCGTCGAAAGCCGCCTGGCCGTCGGGCTGCGCCTGGGGCCATTCGTGCGTGCGCAGGAAGCCGATGCGGCAGGTGGCGGCCGGCAACCGGTCCAGCGGCGCATAGGCGTCGCCCAGCAACGCGCAGCGCATCAGTTCGAGGTCGTCCGCGGTCCTGGCCAGCCAGCCGAGCGTGTCGAGCGACGGCGACAGGCCCTTGACGCCGCGCAGGTCGAACACGCCATGCGTCGGCTTGAGCGCGAACACGCCGCAGTACGACGCGGGTCGGATCAGCGAGCCGGCCGTCTGGCTCCCGAGCGCCAACGGGACCATGCCCGATGCGACGGCCGCCGCCGAGCCGCTCGACGAGCCGCCGGGCGTGCGCGACGCGTCCCAGGGATTGGTCGTCTCGCCCGGCGCGAAGTAGGCGAACTCGGTGGTGACGGTCTTGCCCAGGAGGGTGGCGCCGGCCTCGCGCAGCCGGGTGACGCAGGCCGCGTCGCGCGTCGGCTGATGGCCGGCGTAGATCGCCGAACCGTAGCCGGTGGGCATGTCGGCGGTGTCCATCAGGTCCTTCACTGCGACGGGGATGCCGGCGAGCAGCCCGCCGTCGCGTCGATCGAGGTCGCCGTCGATCGCATCCGCCCACCGGCGGGCGGAAGCGTCGCTCAGCACCTTCCACGCGTGCACCGTGGGCTCGCGGGCGGCGACGACATCGAGCGCTTGCTCGAGCACGGCACGCGCGCTGGTCGAACGGCGTGCGAGTTCCTCGCGGATGCGCGTGGCGCTCATCGGCAGGGTCGGGCTTGAAGAGGCGGTCATGGTCTGGGGGTTCCTGGCATGTCGGGGTGGGCCGGGTCGATGCCCCGCCCGGTGGAATCGAGCCGGATGGCGCCTTGCGCCCACAGCGTGGTCAACGCCGCCATGATGGACTCGGCCATCCGGAATGCATGGTCTGGCGACCAGTAGGCGCCGTGCAGGGTGGCACTGCGAAGCAGCAGTGGCTTCACCGACAGCTCGCCTGCCAGGGCATCGGGCGATGCCATCACGAGCAGGCGTCCGTGGCGTGCGAGGGCACGCATGCTGCGCGTGAGCAGGTCGGCGTCGGCGACGCCGGCGATCACATCGGCGCCGCCGTGCTCGCGGACGATGTCGACCCACTGGCTCTCCTGCAGGCTGACGACATCGTCGGCACCGGCGCGCCGCACGGCGTCGAACTGCGAGCGCGTTTGCGTGAGCGCGACGACGTGCGCCTGCGCCGCCTTCGCGAGCTGGATGCACGCCATGCCGATCGGGCGGGCCGCATCGAGGACCAGCACGGATTCACCGGCCTGCAGCTTCGCGCGATGGTGCAGTGCGAACCACGCGGCGGGCCAGTCGCGCGCCAGCGCGGCGGGCGGCGCCGAGGTCGGCATACCGATCGCTCCGCTCATTGCAACTGCGCCACGTAAGGCGCGATGAGCGGCTGGCACTGGAACCAGCCGAACACCGGTGTCCCGATCTCTTTGGCGATGCCGCGTGCCACCTCGGCCGGGAGCACCCTGGGGACGCCTGCCGTCTCCGCCATCAACTGGATCTGGCAGCTTCGCTCCATCAGCACGAACCACCACACGGCCTCGTCCACCGTCTGCCCCACGGTGAGCAGCCCGTGGTTCAGCAAGATGGCCGCCTTGTGGGTGCCCAGGCTCTGCGCGATGCGACGGCCTTCGTCGAGGCCCACCACCAGGCCGCTGGCCTCGCCGTGCAGCACGTGGTCTCCCGACACGGCGCACACGTCCTGGTTGATCGACAGCAGGCGTCGGCCGAGCGCGGCCCAGGCCGTGCCGTACACCGGGTGTCCGTGGACGACGCAATGCACATCGGGGCGGGCACGGTGGATCTCCGCGTGGATGGCGAAGGCGGCGGCGTTGATCGGGCTGCCCTGCACCACCTCGCCAGAATGCCGGACCAGCGTCAGGTCTTCCGGCCGCATCGATGCATACGGCAGCCCGAAGGCATTCACCCAGAAATGGTCCGACAGGATCGGGTCGCGAACGCTGAGATGCCCGGCGACGCCGATGTTGAGCCCCAGGGCGCCCAGCAGCCGGAAGGCAGCGGCGAGCCGCACCTTGACGTACCGGCGCGCATCCTCGGTGGCCCCGAGTGGGGGCGGCGCCCGGCTGGCCTGGAACTTGAAAGGGTTGACCGATTCCGTCATGCCACGTCCTTGCGGCCTGTCACCATTCCGACATACTCCCGCCCATGAGCCAAGAACCGGCCCCAAGAGCCATCAGCGAAAGCAGCGCGGAGCTGCGAGCCCCCGACTTCTCTCTCCGCCAACTCTCGTACTTCGTCGCCGTCGCCCGGCATCAGTCGCTGCAGAAGGCGGCCGACTCCCTGCACGTCTCGGCACCCGCGGTGTCTGCGGCCATCGCGCATCTCGAAGAGGTGCTCGGCGTGCAGCTCTTCCTGCGCCGGCATGCCCGCGGGCTGGTGCTGACCGATGCCGGCAGCGCCTTCGCCGTCGAATGCCGCAATCTGCTGCTGCAGTCGTGGGAACTGGGCTCCGGCCGCCTGGCCGACGCCCGGCACGTCCAGGGGCAGGTGCACCTGGGTTGCCTCTTTTCCTTTGCGCCCTACGTGCTGCCGCCGCTGATGCGGATGGCGGCCGAGAACCTGCCGAAGGCGCGGCTGCACTGGAACGAGGGCCACCACGAATACCTGCTCGAAGGCCTGCAGACCGGCGCCTTCGACCTGGCGCTGACGTACGACTTCGAGATCCCTTCCGGCATCGAATGCATCGTCATCCGGCCGGCACCGCTGCAGGCCGTGCTGCCGCCCGGCCACCCGCTGCTGCGCCGCCAGCATGTCTCGGTGCGGGACCTGGCCACCGAGCCGCTCATCCTGCTGGACACGCCGCGCACCCGCAACTACATGCTCTCGGCCTTCAGCGCGGACGGCGTTGCGCCGCGCATCGCGCACCGCGTGAACACCATGACCATGCTGCTGGGCCTGGTGAACAACGGCCAGGGCTTCTCCCTGCTGAACTTCTGCCCGCCGAACACGCATTCGGTCGAGCTGAAGTCGTCGCTGCGTGCGCCGAACCTGGTGCTGGCGCATTCGCACAGCTACCGGTTCACACGCGCGTCCACCTCCATCTGCGAGATGGTGACGACGATCGCGGAGCATCTGGCGTTCCGGGCCGATTGAAGACGTTGCGGGTCGGGCGGCGGGGCTTACTTCGCCGCGCCGGCCAGCTCGAACTTGCCCGCCTTGACGGTCAGCATCACCACGCTTTCGGGGCGGGTGCCAAAGTGGTCCTGCGGGCCGTAGCTGTAGACCGCGGTCACGCCGGCGTAGTCCTTGGTCGCTTCGATGGCGTCGCGCACGGCCACCGGGTCGGTGCCGGCCTTGCGGATGGCATTCACGATCAGCATGGCGGCGTCGTACCCGTTGCCGGCGAAGGTCGCAGGCGGCTGGCCGAACTTGGCTTCGTAGTCGCTGACGAAGCGCGAGACCACGGCCTTCTGCGGATCGCTCGCCGCAAGGGAGGCAGTCACGTAGAGCTTGCTCGACGGCACGAAGATCCCGTTGGCGGATTCACCGGCGAGCCGCAGGTAGTTGAAGTCGTTGGCCGAGTGCGCCATGTACAGCGGCGTCTTGATGCCGAGCGAGCGATGGTTCTTGGTTGCGATGGCCAGGCCGGGGCCGGTGGCCCAGACCACGACGGCCTGCGCGTCCGACGCGCGGATCTTCGTGAGCTGTGGCGTGATGTCGGTGTCGCCATTGCCGAAGGTTTCCTTGTTGACGATCTCGATCTTGTAGTCGGGCGCGAGCTTCACCAGCGAGTCGCGGCCGCTGGTGCCGAAAGCCACGTCGGAATGGAGCACCGCGATCTTGGTGATGCCGCGTGCCTGCATGTCCTTGAGGAGCGCGACCTGCACGACCGCGTCGGTCAGCGGCGCGAGGAACGAGAAGGTCTTCTGTTCCGGCGGCAGCACCACGGCGCGGGTGGCCGCGTTGGCCACCATGGCAACCTTCGACTTCTCCACCGTGTCGACGATGGCGAAGGCCGAGCCGCTGCTCATCGGGCCGATGATGGCCGTCACCTTCTCCTGCTCGATGAGCCGCTTCACGCCGGACACCGTCTTGGTGTTGTCGCTCTCGGAGTTGACGTTGATCAGCTGCACCTTGCGGCCGTTGATGCCGCCCTGCGCATTCACCTGGTCGATGGCGAGCTGCGCACCATCCAGCCCGGGCTTGCCGAGGGAGGCGGCGAAGCCGGAGGTCTCCAGCAGGCCCCCGATCTTGATGTCCTGCGCATGGACGACGGCGGCGGTGAGCAAGGCAGTGGCAAGCGCGACGATGTGCTTCATGGGTTTCTTTCGTGGTTGGATCAAGGGTGAACAGAGACGGAATGCAGGCCTTCCAGCGCACGCTGGAAGAGTTCGGGTGTCGAGGACCAGAGGCCACCGCCGATGCGGCCGCGGCGCCCTTCGATGTCGATGATTCCGAGCGCGACGATCAGGTCATGGCCGGACGCCACCGCCTGCCACGCCGCGAGCCCGAAGCGGGCCTTGGAACGCTCGAACGCCGGGTGCGGCGCCATCAGCAGCGCGCGCGACAGTTCGGCCGGCGGGTGCGACAGGAAGTCGGCGAAGTTCTCGCGCTGCAGCGGCGAATGCTCGAAGCCCATCGCGCCCAGGCCCGAGGCCTCGATGAGCGCGCTGTCGCCGATGGCTGGCAGCCGCTCTTGCGGGGTGATGCCCGCATCGAGCCGCCCGCGCGGCGGGCTCGACGGCACCGTCACCCAATGACCGGGGCGGCCCGCCAGCTGGATGCCGACCTGGTGGCCGTTGGCGCCGAGCGCGCTCACCAGGCTGCAGCCCTCGATGCCCTCGGCGCCGGCGAGCATGCACTTCGTCGCGGCCATCCAGAGGTTGAGGAAGAAGCTCGGCGATGCGGCGAGGAAGTCCGTGGCCATGCTCGGCCAGGCATCGCCCGCTGCCAGCGTTTCGACGAACCGCCCGGTGGCCGCCGCGGTGCGTCCGTGGAGGTCGTCGCCCATCGACAGCGCGAAGTCCGCGATCGGAATGAGCGCGGTCCCACGCCGGCAGCCGGGCCGGATGGCGTCCGCGAATGCGCCGTTCAACCAGCGCAGGTGATCGACCACGTTCGGCGTGGGCAGCCCAAGCCGCAGCGCCGGCCCGTTCCCGCCGTTGAGCGAGGAGAAGGCACGGCGTTCCGGACGGTTCGCGTCGTGGACGACCTGCACGCACTGGCGTGGCGACAGCACGGAGGCCAGCGGCACCGCGCAGCGATGGTCCTGCGCCGCCGCGAGCGCGATGTCGCCCGAGCGCAGACGCTGCAAGGCGTCGTCGCGGTCCAGGGCCCAGCCTTCGAACACCGCCGCAGCAGCGGCCGAGTTGAGGACGGCGGCCGGCGCCGATGCCAGCACATCGAACGGCGGGCCGGCGTGCAGCAGCGTGCGTGCGGGGAAGTCGAAGGCATCGCCGGCCGGCACGAGGTCGACCAGGACCGGCACGACCTGCACCAGCGCATCGAAGCCCGCGGCGTCCGCCGGGTGATGATGATGAATGCTCATGCCGCCACCTTCATCAGCGCGTCGACTTTCACGCCGGCCGGCGCCGACTCCCAGCCCAGATAGGCCTGCGTGATGTCGGGGCGGTTCAGCAGTTCCTCGCTCGCGCCGTTCGCCACGATGCGGCCGTTGACGAGGATGTAGGCGCGGTCCGCCACCTGCAGCGCCGACCGGGCGTTCTGCTCGACCAGCAGCACCGTCATGCCGCGCGCAGCCAAGCGCACCAGCGATTCGAGGATCTCGCGCGAGACCTGCGGCGCCAGGCCGAACGAAGGTTCGTCGAGCATCAGCAGCGTGGGCCGGTTCATCAGCGCGCGGCCGATGGCCAGCATCTGCTGCTCGCCGCCGGAGAGCGTGCCGGCCTGCTGGTGCAGGCGCTCGCGCAAGCGCGGAAAGAAATCCAGCACCTCTTCCATCACCGCATCCATCTCGGCACGGGCGGGGCCGCGGGGCCAGAGCAACTGCGTGAGCCCCGACAGGCGCATTCGTGCATAGCGTCCCATCAACAGGTTGTCTTGCACGGTGAGCGCCGGGAACAGAGCGCGGCCTTCCGGGGCCAGGCTGATGCCGGCGCCGGTGCGCTGTTCCTTCTTCAGCGGTGCCAGGTCCTTCCCTTCGAACTTGAACGTGCCGCCGTCGGGCGTCTCGGTGCCCGCGATGGCATTGAGCAAGGTGGACTTGCCCGCGCCGTTCGCGCCGATGAGCGCAACGATCTCGCCTTCGCGCACCTCGAGGTCTACGCCGTCGAGCGCGGTCAGGCCGCCATAGCGCAGGCGCAGACCGTCGACGGCCAGCACCACGGGCCGCACCCGCGCGGGGCCGGTGGCGGCCCGGGCGCCGCTCAGGTCGGTGTTGCCCAGGTAGGCCTCGACCACGGCCGGGTCCTTGCGCACGTCGTCCGGCGCGCCCTTGGCGATGACCCGCCCGTGGTTGAGCACCACCATGCGTTCGGCCAGTTGGCTGACGAAGGCCAGGTCGTGCTCCACGAAGACGACGGTGGTCCCCTGCGCACGGATGCGCGAGATCACGTCGGCCAGCACGCGCTTCTCCAGCGTGTTGAGGCCGGCCGCGGGCTCGTCGAGGATCAGCAGTTCGGCGCCGGTCGCCAGCGCCCGGGCGATCGACAGCAGGCGCTGCTGCCCCGCCGTGAGCAGCGCGGCATTGGCATTCGCGAGGCGCTCCAGGCCCACGACCTGCAGCTTCTCCATGCCTGTGGTCCACAGCTGCCGGCCGACCTCTGCCGCGCGGCCGAAGCCCAGCAGCCCGGAGAGGATGCCCGACTGCGCATGCGCCACGCCCGCGGCCATGACGTTCTCGAGCACCGTCATCTGCCGCAGCACCTCGGCGCCCTGGAAGGTGCGCACCAGTCCGCGCCGGTTGACCTGTTCGGCGGCGAGCCCGTCGATGCGTTCGCCCTTGAAGGTGACGGTGCCCGTGTCCGCCGTGATCGAGCCCGACACCACGCCCAGCAGCGTCGACTTGCCGGCACCGTTGGGGCCGATGAGTGCGAGGATCTCGCCGCGCCGCACGTCGAAGGACACGTCGCCGAGCGCCTGCAGCCCGCCGAAGCGGCGGCTCACGCCCTGCACGTCGAGCAGGATGTTTGCGTTGTTCATGCGTCGCTCCCGGCCCGGCGGCGCGCGCCCCCGGACAGCTTGTCGAACAATTGATGGAGACCGGCGAGCAGACCTTGCGGGCATCGCACCATGACGAAGACCAGCAGCACGCCGTAGATGACCACGTCGAAGCGCCCGAAGGGCTTGAGGGCCTCGCTCGTGATGATGACGAAGAACACGCCGAACACCACACTCCACAGACCGGAGAAGCCGCCGAGCGCCACGATGAGCAGCAGCCGCACCGAATAGCCGACGTCGAACGGCCCCGGGCTGATATAGCCCAGCCAGTGCGCATACAGCGCGCCGCCGAAGCCCGCATAGGCGCCGCCCAGCGCCATCACCTTGCGCTTGAGGCTCGCGCTTGCGATGCCGATGGAGCCGGCGACGGCCTCGTTCTCGGCGACCGTGCGCATGGCGAAGCCGAAGGGCGAGCGGACCAGATTGCCCGCCAGCACGATCGCCAGCAGACAGGCAGCCCAGGCGATGCAGAGCATGGCCGCATCGGAACGCAGGTCGAAGCCCAGCAGTTGCAGCGACGGCACGTCCGCCAAGCCGTCCTGCCCGCCGGTGAGGCCGCGCCACTCGACCATCGCGACGTGGATGATGATGCCGAAGGCCAGCGTGGCCATCGCCAGGTGGTGGCCGCGCAGGCGGAACACCAGCCACCCGATGCACCAGGCCGCGAAGGCCGAGAGCGCGGTGGCCAGGGGAATCGCCAGCCAGGGGTTCAGGCCCAGCGACTTGCACAGCAGCGCCGAGGCGTACGCGCCGAGCCCGACGAAGGCGGCGTGGCCCAGCGAGATCTGACCGGTATAGCCCATCAGCAGCGACAGGCCGACCGCAGGCAGCGTCGTCATCGCGGCCACGACGCACAGGTTGATGAGGTAGGCATTGCCCGATGCGAGGACCAGCGCCAGCAGGACGACGATGGCGGGAATGACCAGGTGCTTTTTCATCGCTTCACCGTGTCCATTTCCCCCAGGATCCCGCCGGGTCGAAGGAAGAGGAAGCCGAGCAGCACCACGAACGCGATGGCGTTCTTGAAGCCCGAGCTCAGATAGCCCGTGGACAGCGACTCGAGGCTGCCAAGCACGAGCCCGCCGAGTGCCGCACCGATCGGATTGCCGAAGCCGCCGATGATGCAGGCCACGAAGCCCTTGATGCCCAGGAACACGCCGGTGTCGTACTGCATGAGCGCCACCGGCGCCACGATCACGCCGGCGATGGCGCCCACCAGGCTCGACAGGAAGAAGCCGATGGCGCGCATCGCGGTGTTCGGGATGCCCATCAGGCCCGCGGCCTTCGGGTTCATCGCACAGGCGCGGAACGCCTTGCCGATGTAGGTCTTGGTATAGAAAACGTAGAGCGCGAGCATCAGCGCGGCGGCGCAGCCCAGCACCCACAGCGCCTGCGGCGGCACCGTGACGCCGCCCATGTCGATCGGCGTCTCGCCGGAGAACGCGGGCAGCGGTTGCGCGTCGGTTCCCCAGATGATCACGGCGATGCCCTGCAGCGCCACGCCGATGCCGATCGTGATGATGATCCCGCGCATCACGTCCGAGCCCGCGGGGCGGATGGCGATGCGCTCGATGGCGATGCCGAGCAGGCCGACGACCAGCACCGACACCAGCAGCGCGACGGGCATCGGCAGGCCCAGGCCGATGAGCCCGACGGCGCCGAGCGCGCCGAGCATCGACATGTCGCCCTGCGAGAAGTTGACGATGCCGGTCACGTTGTAGACCGCCGTGAAGCCCACGGCGACCAGACCGTAGATGCACCCGACGACCAGGCCGGACGCCAGGTACTGGAGGAACTCGGTCACAGCGCGCGCCCGGGTGCCTGGCCCTGCATCCAGGTCTCGGAGAAGGCGAGGAAGGCCGTGCTCTTGCGGGTGCCGGCGAAGTCGCGCTGGACGACCTTGCCGTTCAGGCGCCGGCCGTTGACCGTGACATGCGCGTCCTCGGCATCCAGGAACAGGCTGTACATCTGGTGCTCCTTGGTCGGCCCGGCCTCCACCGGCATGTCGACCGCATAAGGCGCGCCGAGGCCTTCCCAGGTCATCACGACCTCGAAGTCGTTGGACTTCACGATCTCCTGGTAGCGCGAGCGCGTGTCGCCGGCACGGCTGATCTCGGTGGCCTGCAGGTAGCTGATGGCGCCGAGCCCGCTCGACACCTTGAACGATGCGAACTTCGAGAAGAACTGGTCGACCAGGAAGCGCGCCAGCGTCTCGTTGTCGCTGATGCAGAAGTTCTGCACCGCCGGCAGGCCCTGGGCCACGTTGGGCTGGTCGAGCAGCAGCACGCCGCTGCCCATGCCGTACGGCGAGTAGACGATGCGGAAGAAGGTGGCCAGCCCGGTCCACGGGCCGTCCTGCGTGTCCTTCAGGTAGATGCCCGGGTTGTCGCCGGTCCAGTCGACGCGGCCCGGATGGATGGGGGATGGAGCGTTGGTCATCGGTGAGGCTCTTTCTGGAGGGCGTTGGAAATCAGGAAACGGTTTCGCGCTGCGCGTCGACATAGGCGCGGATGAGCGCATGCACCTGCACGTCGCGGTCGGCGGCTTCGTGGTGCGCACCCTTCACCACGATGTTGGTGATGGCCTTGGCGATCTCGCGCAGCCGCTCGGCATCGGCCTGCGGGTCGGCGGAGTCGACCGCCGGGATCTGGACGACGGTGTCGTGCGCATAGGTCGGCACGAGCCCGCCGGAACGCACCGGCGACAGCGTCGGCGCCTGCCCCTCGGCCACGCGCTTGATCTGGCGGCGCAGCAACTGGCGGAGCATGGCCACGCCCCGGTCGCAGCGCGTCAGGTTCTCCATCTGGTGGACCGCGATGGGCCGCTGCGAGACCTGCGCGTCGAAGTCGCCCGGCATCCGCTGGCGGTCTTCGTACGGCCGGTCGCCGTTCTGGCCGAAGAAGTCGACCGACTCGACGCCGCAAAGGCTTTCGTCAGCGATGCCGCGCGGGTCCGCCTCGGGATGGAAGTGGCGCCAGCCGATGATGCGGCAGGTGGTGTTGTCCACCGGCGTGGTCCAGCGGGTGATGGCCACGCGGCTGAACGCCTTCGGCTCGGCACCGTCTTCCCAGATGTGGCCGACCTGCGCCAGGTTCGGCAGAAGGATGTCGTTGGAGCGGACCCACACGTTGTCGCCCCAGCGGCGCGTGGTGACGTAGACCATGCCGGTCGGCGTCGGAACGAAGTCCATCTCCGGCAACTCGCCCCACACCTCGGCGAACTGCGTGAAGCTGATGCGCGTGTGCAGGAACACGGCGTGCGCCGGGTCCATGACGTTCTCATGCACCTGCAGCCAGTTGCACGGATAGGTGATGACGTAGGGTACCAGCCGGTCGCCCTCGCGCTCGTACGAGTCGTAGATCGGGAACTCGGGCTTGAGCTCCGGCGGGCCGAAGTAGCCGAAGATCAGGCCCTTGTATTCGATGACCGGGTAGGCGCCATGGCACACGTTGTGGCGCAGCGTCGACTCCGGCGGGTCGCCGGGGGTTTCGAGGATCGTGCCGTCCACGCCGAACAGCCAGCCGTGGTAGCAGCAGCGCAGGCCTTCGTCCTCGCAGATGCCGAACTCGAGCGAGGTGCCGCGATGGCTGCAGTGCAGTTCCAGCAGGCCGGGCGTGCCGCTCTTCGTGCGAAACAGCACCAGCGGCTCGCCGAACATGCGGACCTTCTTGGGCAGCTCACCGAGTTCGGACGACAGCGCGATCGGCTGCCAGAAACGCCGCAGGTACTCACCGGCCGGCGCGTTGCCTTCGACGTGCGTCAGCTCGGCGTCTTCCGTCGTGGACTGCTCGCGCTCGTAGGCGGAGTACGGCTTGATCAGGATGGTCTTCTTCGTCGTCATTCATCGCTCCGTGGGGGGCGCCGCCAGGGGTCTGCGGCATGCGATGAATGCTAGAAAGCTTGATCCAGATCAACAATTCATAACGACGCCTCCACGACTTCGGTTTTTCCGAAGTCGATCGGCAGGCTGCACCACACCGGTGATCGTCGTGCCGGTGAGGGGCGAGATGCTCTAGAAACGTGCAACGTCGAGCCGATCATGGACCGTCGCGCGTCAGACCGACTTGTGCTTCAGCACATGCAGGATGGCGCGCTTCTTGAGCCAGTAGAAGCTTCGCGGAAAACGGCTTTCGATCTGGAAGACCAGCCTGTTGCGCCACCGCGCCATGTCCTTGGGCCGGCAGATGAACGCATCGTTGACCTGCTCCGCCTGCATTTCGAGCGTGCGCGACTGCATCTGGAGAAGCTTCTTTCCTAACGGGATGGCATGGCAGGTGAGCGAGGAGCGCGAACAACGGGCATCTTGCGTGTCGAGCGACCCATGGATGGTCCAGGCGTTCCAGAAGAGCACATCGCCCTGGTTCAGCAAGGGCGCGCGAATCGACAGGCCCGTTTCGTGGATCTTGTCCACCACCGATGTGATGTAGCGCTCGTGATGGGTCGCAATGCTGTTGTGGACGGCATGTGCTTCCAGCGCGATCCGGTGCGAGCCCGGGCAGATGAAGAACCGCCCGGCCCGCGCTGCGATGTCTTCCAGCGCAATCCACGCACCGGCCATTTCCCCGGTGGTCTCGGAGTCGAGGTAGTAGCTGTCCTGATGCTCCCAGGTGGCAGAGTTGCCCTCGAAGTAGATCGACTGGACGATCTTCGGTGTGTCGCCGAGCAGGTTCGCAAAGGCCGCGTTGAGTTCGCCGTCGCTCAGCACCTGGCTGGCCGCATACGCCCGGAACCGCGGGAAATGCCGGGGATCGACGCTCTGCGGATTCAGGATGGGATTCATGATCCACCCTTGCGCATTGCGGACATGCCTCTCGACCTTGGCACTGGCCTGCCGATACAGGAACCCGGGGTACGACTTGACTTCGCGGTCCCACAACGCCCGGAGACCGTCACAGCACGGGCGCGTGAAGAGCCCGCGGACCACCGCATAGCCGTGCGCCTGGTAGTGCGCGCGAATGCCGTCGGCGTCGTTGGGATCGAATTTGATGGTGGCGTCCTCCCGCGCTTCCTCAGGCACCAGCACGTCCAAGCCACGGGGCGTTTTCAGGTTGAGCACGATGCACTCCTCTTTCTGCGCGCGTGAGGCATGGCAACGTCGGGCCACACGTGCTTGTAATGGACTCAACCCGTCGCCCGAGACGGGAAGGTAGGGAACATCAAACCAGCAAACCGTCGAGTTCGTCGCGCCAACCATTCCGGCCAGCCGGGCGCAGGGGAGGATAAGCCAACGGTTGTCAGATGCAAGTGGTTTTCAGGCCTGGCACAAGCGCCCACCGGGTCGACATGTCCCCCATCTCCCGAATCAGCTGTATCGACGCCGACGAGCGAAGAGCGAGAAGATCGACCTGCCCGAGGTGGCGGCCGACGAGCGCTACGACTCCGTGCGCAAGCGCGCGCAGCACGTCGACGAGATCGTGCCCCGGCTGAGGCAGGCGCTCGCCCGGCGCAGCGCGCTCGAGTGGGAGGCGCTGTTCGGTGAAGCGGTGCCCTGCGCGGCGTCGCGCACCATCGAAGACATGTTCGACCATGAGCAGGTCCAGGCCGAGGACATGGTCGCGACCTTCTCTCACCCGAAGCTCGGCAGCTACCGGGGCTTCAAGCGCCCGATCAAGTTCGACCGCACGCCGGGACCGGAGCCATTCGCCGCGCCCACGCTCGGACAGCACACGGCGCTGGTGGTGAGTGCCGCAAAGGAGGCGCCGGCGGCGGCTGACACGGACTGAAGAGCGCACTCATCGGAGGCTGCTGCTGTTCGCTGGCCCGATCCAGGTCCTGCTCGGTGGAGGCTCGCGGTCAGTGCACACCACCCAGCCCCCAAAGATGCCCTCCATCCGGACATCAACCTCAAACGCGCACCAGACCTCCATCAAGAAGGTCGGAAACTCATCGCAGAGGGGGCGATCAACCGGCAGGTTCCGCCATGAAACTAGAACTGGAACAGCGTTCCCAGCCCCGGCGCAGCATCACGGAATCCGGAAGTCCGCAACGCATGCCACACCAGGGCCTGATTGCTCGTCAGCACCGGCTTTCCCAGATCGCGCTCGAGGGCTTCGATGATGGGCAACACGCGAATTGCCGTGCAGCTCAGAAAGTACGCATCGGCGTGCTCGTTCTGTAGCGCCATTGCGCGCCGGTACCATTCTCCGGGTTCGACCGAGGCCATGCCCTGTCCCTCGGCAAGTCCTCGTCCACTGTGGCTCAGGACTTCGATGCCATGGCGTGCAAGGAACACGATCTCCCGCGCATTGACGGCGTCGATGTAGGGCGTCACCAGCACGACGCGCTTGACATTGAGTGCCTTGAAGCCCGCCAGGAGGCCATCGGCCGTGCTGATGGCAGGCACCCCGCTGGCTGCGCTGATGCGCACACGGATGTTCTCGGCCATGGCTTCATCGAACGTGGACACGGCGGTGCAATTGAAGGCGATCAGGTCGACGCCAGCGTCGGCAAGAAGGCTCGCGCCTTCTTCGACCTTTTCTGTCATCGCGAGAAGCTCCTCGGCGCTGCTGCCCGCCAACTTCAAACGTGTCGTATGCAGCGAAATGCCTGGCGGCAACATGGCGGCGATCTCCGGTTCACCCACCGGATTGCTGGACGGCAACAACATGCCCAGTCGCATGCGCCAGCCGTAGCCACCTCCGCGGGAGTGGGCACTCGAAGTCATCACAGGTGGAACGCTCATCGGGGTCTCCGTTCAGTCGCGTAAGAAAGGAATCAATGAACTCGCCGCATCAAGCTGTGCTGCGCTGTCAGCCGCGGCCAGAATGTAGCGATCGGGGCGAACAATCACGCACTGGCAGCCGATCTGCGCCAGATAGGCCGTACCTTCGTCGGGCAGAACCAGAACGTCTGCGCGCCGCCAGAGCTCGCGCGTCGCTGGGGCTACGCCATCCAGAACTTCACGCGAACCGAGAACCACAAACCGCAGCCCTGCCACGTCGTCCATGCGACGACCATCGGACAGTGCCGGCTGTTGCGAGAGCGCTCCAGCTGGAGAAGGCCAGTTCGCATGCAGACCTGCACCGAGACTTGGGCGGATCGATGTCAGCATCTGGGGGCGCTCGACAAGCGCCTGGTCGCGGCTTGCTGCGGCCTGCGGGTCAGTCACTTGAATGATCTCGCCAATGCGAAGCGCCTCATGGATGAAGGCCCGCACATGGGGCGCCTGTTCTTGCTGGTAGCTATCGAGAAGCGACTGCGGCGCCAGCCCTTTGATGACCCACTGAAGCTTCCACGCGAGATTGGCGGCGTCGCGCACGCCTGCACACAAACCCTGGCCAAGGAACGGCGGCGTCTGGTGCGCAGCATCGCCAGCGAGAAGAATGCGGCCACGGCGCCAGCACTCCGCAAGTGCAGCGCGAAAGGTGTAGACGACGGAACGCTCGATACGCGCCTGCTGAGGCGTCAACCATGGCCTGAGTTTCGGCCACACGTTCTCGGGCTCGGCAAAGGTCGCAGCGTCATCGCCAGGCATCAGTTTGATCTCCCAGCGGTGCCGCCCGCCCACACACTCGATGCTGGTGATCGGCCGCGCCGGGTCGCAATACTGCACGGTGCCCGATGGCAGCGAAGGCACCGGTTCGGTGAGCAGAACATCCACCACCAGCCACTGCGCCGGGTCCGCAAGCACCTCCACAACGGAGCCCATCAACGCGCGGACCCGTGAGTTCGCGCCGTCGCAGCCGACGATATAACGCGCATGGACTTCACCGTTCGTGCCGTCTGACACTCGGGTGTAGCGAGCGACGACCTGGTCGTCGTCCTCGCGGATGCCATCGAGCTCACAGCCAGAGAGAACCACGTGCCCTGGAAAGCGCTCCATGCCACGGCGCAGGACCCGCTCAAGCTCTGGTTGATGAAAGCGATTGCTGTCGCGCCAACCTGTCGGCCCCGGCTGCGTCGGACGGGTCCAGTCGATCAGCAGGCGACCCTGCGCATTGATGAACTGCATCCGTGGATGCACGCCCAAAGTTGCAGCGACTTCTTCCGCGAGCCCCGCTGTTTGCAAGACCCGCATCGCTTCGCCGTCGATGTGCGTCGCGCGCGGCAAGCTGTAGGGGTCGGTGTGGCGCTCGATGACCGCCACGGACAGGCCTGCGACGCCCAACAGATTGGCAAGCATCGCTCCGACCGGGCCGTAGCCCACGATGGCGACATCGACATCCACCCGCGACATGGTCATTGGGTCTTCGCCGATGCGAAGCGCGCGGCGAGCTTGCGCTGATAGTCCTCGATGCTTTGAAAGCCGGGTCGCGTACGGCACAGGGCCTCGGTGTCCCTGCGCAAAGCGTCTTCGGGCTGGTCCAGATCGATGGGTGCACGAAAGGGCTGGTCGATGTACCACGGCGTGTCGACGAAGGCCTCCATCCGGTTTCCTTCCGGATCGCGGAAGTAGATCGCCCACGCGGTGCCGTGGGTGATGATGTCCACATCCTCCACCGCCTCCGCCTTGATGGCGGCACCGACTTGCTTCAACTCGGCAAGGTTCGACACCCGAAAAGAGATCTGATTGATGACGCGCGAGCGATCCTCGGGATCCCTCCCGCTGGCAAGCACGAATTGATGATGGATCTCCGGCTGCGAAGTCAAAAAAGCGATCGAGCGATCCGCGCCGCGCTTGATGTCGCTGATGACAAAGCCGAAAACGCGCTGATAGAAGCCAAGCATGGCGTCGAAATCCCGCACATGCACACCCACGTGTCCCAAATCCATGGTCGTCATCCTCTACAAAGAACTGCGTGCATCGATCGCACGGGCGGGAAGCGGGAACCGCTCCAGATAGGTGAAGAATTCCGGCTCCAGGTCGACCTCAAGCGCCGCCATGATTCGAACCATGCCGTTGTATTCACCGATGGCGATCAACAGGTCGATGAGCGATTCGGCATCGAGGCCCTCGTTCAAGAGGGCGAAAGTCTCGGCGCTCAAGCTCAGTCGCTCCGTCATTTCGCGGGCCGCCCGCAGGACAGCACACGCGAGCGGGTCCAGCGACGTCGTTTGTCCGGCGCTGTCGGCGGCGATGGCCAGAATGTCCGCCTCACTGACGCCAAACGACAGCGCGACGTCGACATGGTGGGCGTATTCGTACTCGCTGCCCGTCGTGTACCCCACCTGCAGAATCGCGAGCTCGCGCAAGCGCGGATTGAGCTTGCTCTCGTGCCGGAGATACATCCCCAGGCCGGCCTTGTGCCGAGCACCCCGAGGACTGTTGGCAAGAGCGCGCGTGATGTTCGACTTCATGCGCGGCATATCCTGGTACTCAGGCGCCAGATCTTCTTTGTCCAGGTAACGTACGCGTGCCATGATCAAACGCCCCCGCCGGTGATCAATGCGAGCGGGTCGAGGCCCGCTTTCGCAAACTCCACGATCTGGTCCTCATAGCCTACTTGCGAGCTGATCAGGAACTGCTCTTGACGCATGCCCTCGATCAGCACGGAAGCCGCGAACTCTGCCGTGGCGGGCTTGCCGCGCCGCGGGTCGACGCCATCGAGAAACTCCGCGAGGGTCGGTATCGCCGTGCCAGAAGTCGTCAGGCTCTGCCCGCCGGGCCGGTCCGACGTGGCGGTGATGCTGGGGCAAAAGACAGACACACGCACGCCATGCGGACGCAGTGCATGCGCCATGCCGTAACCCATCCCGAGCTGCGCGCCCTTGGTGGTCGTATAGGGAATCTGAAAGCGTGTGGGGGGATCCGGAAGAATGGCAAGCGACGACGCGGTGTTGACCAGGTAACCACTGCCGCGCGCCATCATCGCGGGGAGCACTGCGCGGATCATGCGTACATAGCCGAGCACGTTCACTTGCAGTGCGGTCTCCCAGGCCTCGAATGGGATATCTTCGATCTTGCCGGCGATGGGCGGCATCGAGGCATTGTTGATGAGCACGTCGACGTGACCGTACTTTGCAACGACGGCCTCGATCAACGCCGCGACATTGTCGTCACGGGTCACGTCGCAGTGCATGCCCATCGCCTCGCCGCCTTCGGCTTGAATCACCGACGCCGCCTCTTCGGCACCGGCACCATTGAGGTCTGCAATGACGATGCGGCTCCCCAGTCGGGCCAATTCTCGGGCAGTTGCGCGCCCGATGCCGGTCGCCGCGCCGGTGATAAGGACTGTCTTGTTCTTGAATTCCATCATTCGTTCCGATGTCAAAAGATCTCAGTAAGAAACTGGCGCAGCTCCGACCACGCGCGACGGTCGGACGACGCCGAGTAGCCGAAGCCGGGACGCGGATTGCTGCCAGCCTCGGGGCTGGTGAAGCCGTGGCCGGTGCCGCCATAGAGGTGAACTTGCCAATCCAGCCCCGCAGCCGACATCTCCTCGCTGAACCCTGTCACTTGGTCGAGGGGAACCAGCGGGTCGGACGCGCCCGTGCAAACCAACAGCTTTCCTCGGATCCGGCTCGCGCTGTCTTCTTGCGGCGAGTTCAAGGCGCCATGGAAGACTGCGACGCCGCGAAGCGCTGCGCCCGTGCGAGCGAGTTCCAACGCGCACCAGCCACCAAAGCAGTAGCCGACCACCGCCAGCCGGTCCGGATCGACCTGAGGAAGTTCAGCGAGCGCTTGCAGGCCTGCCTGCAGACGGCGGTACAGCCGCTCGGGTTGGCTCTTCAAAAGGTTGATGCTCTCGAGCATGACTTTCGGGTCGTCGAAGACCAGGCCATCCCCGTTCACATCTGCCGCCAGTGCGACGTAATTCATCTGCGCCAGCGCAGCAGCGCGGCGCATGACATGCGGCCCCACGCCGGGAGCTTCGGCAAATATCAGGATACCGGGCACCCTGCCCTGCACATCGGGACATGCCAGTTGACTGCAGAAGCTGAGACCATCGGCGCCATAGCGAAGAGGCGTTGTGCTCACGACAGCTTCTCCCACTCGTCAATCATCACCGGCACCGGCAGCACGACGGCGTGCACACCCATGCTGGTGATCAACTTGCACACATCCATGACTTCGTTGGGCGTGGCGCCGCTGTCGAGCGCCGCACGCATATGCTGCCGAACCCCAGGGCCTGACAGTTGGGTGCACATTGCATACGCAGCCAAGGCGATGAGATGGCTGTTCTTGCGCGAAAGCGGTCCGTCCGTGCCGACCGCCGCTGTGGCAAAGTTCAACCACACATCGTAGAACGCAGGATCGACGCTGATGGCCGCATCGACCTCAGGCAACGCTGCACCGAGCAACTGCAGGTGCTTCTTGTGGACCGTCTTCGCGTAAGTCTCGTGGTCGCTGGACGACAGGGCACCCGGCACAAGCTCCTCGAGCGCAGCCGCTCCGAGCAGGTAGGTCTGTATGCCCACGGTGCTGACGATCATGGCCACCGCAATCAGTTCCTCGAGTGAGGCCCCGAATTCCCGGGCAAACCGCGCGTGCTGCCGCACGCCGCGCTCGAAGAAATGAGTGGGCGAGCAGTTGGTGGCCACATAGATCAGCTCGCGCGTCTTGGGCGACAGGCTGCCGCGCTCAGCCGTGTAGGCGGACAGTTCCAGATAGGCCGCGACATAGGCTGGGTTGATATGCAGCAGCCGCTCCCACTCGTCATTCCAGTAGCCGCGCCGGCGTTTGAAGTCTTCGCGGATGCCAGACAGCGCCTCGTCGGCCGACATGATCGCGTTCATCAGAACGGCGACAAAGGCGCGAAGCCGAAGTGCAGCCGCGCGAAGTTCACGGCAGTTCGGTCCATCTGCTGCGTGAAGTGCGTGCGCTGCACCGCGATGTCGCGGTAATAGCGCCCGAGCATCGACGCGCTTTGGCCCGTCTGGGTGCCTGCCGTCGTGAAGATGCGGTCCACGGCCTCGAATGCGAGACGCGTGGCCTGTTGCACCATCAGGAAGATCCGCCGGTCTTCCTCCTCCGAGAAGTCGATACCCTGCTCTGCTTGTACCGTGCAGGCGTCCGTGTAGTCTTGCGCCGCCTTCAGCAGCGCCGCGTCTGCGTTGTCCAGCAAGGCCTGCGCCACACCGAAGTAATGCTGGAACTCGTGGTGTTCCATGAGCTTCGTCTTCGGAGCGAAACGCATCGGCTTGTTCCGCAGGAGCTCGTCATACAGATCAAGCATGCCGCGTGCCGAACCCATCAACACAGCGCCGCCCTCGATCATGAAGAAGCCTGCCTTGCGGCCGTTGTACATCGGGTTGGGATGCACCTTCACGCCATTGGAACCGACCCACATCGCGAGTGGCGCCACTCGGTGTTCGGGAACGAACAGGTTCTCAACGGCCACGCGGCGTGACCCGGTGCCCTGCATGCCCAGCACCTTCCAGTTGTCGACGATCGTGAAGTCCTTGCGATCGACCAACATGAGCACGGGCTTGGGCGGTGCACCCTCCTGAAGAATCAGACCGCTCACCATGACGTGCGTTGCGATGTCGCAGCCGGAGGCATAGTCCCAGAAGCCCGACACCCTATATCCGCCCGGAACACGCTGCAGCGGCACGGGCGAACCCAGAGACGGACAACGGTACTCTCCGTCGTTCCCATAGGCTTCGATCTGGGCTTGCTCGGGATGGTCCGCGAGAATGATGGGATGCCCTGAAGTCAGGGCGAGCACCCAGCCGCTCGAGGGGCAGCCGCGTGAGACTTCACTCATGACCTTGACATAGGTCGAGAGATCGAATTCGTAGCCACCAAATCGTCGCGGCTGCACGATGCGATAGAAGCCCGCCTTGACGAATTCGTCGTTGGTCTCCGGCAGGATGCGCCCTGCCGCCTCGGTGGCGGCTTGACGATCACGCAGCGTCTGACGCATCGCCGTGGCACGGCGGATCATTTCCTGCGGCGTGAGATGGACATCGGGAATCGGGATCGCGCCGGCAACGGTCGATGCCGTTTGCGATCTCTGCCGATCGCTGGCTTGCACTGCGCTGATCATCACTGCTTACCCGCTTGGGACTGTTCGTGTTCCGCGAACAGCTGCTTGGCCAGATCCGCGGCTTTCAGCTCGAACTGCAGTCCTGGATTGGTCCGTGCCATCGAGATGTCTCGGAAATAACGCTGCATGCGCGTTCCATTCTTCGCCGATGCACTGGTCGCCGCGGCGCGATACAGCATGTCGACGGCCTCGAACGACAGTTGCGCCGCCTGCTGCATCCCTGCCTGGAGGCGCATGTCGTCCGAACGCAGGTAGGTGCGCTTTCCTTCCATGCTCAGGCGCGCAAGGTCCATGTATTCCTGGGCCGCACCGAGCACCGCGTGGCGCGCCGCTTCGAGCTTGCCGAGCGCAATCCCGTAGGGACGTTGGTAATCCGGGTGCTGCGATTGAAGCGGTGCATTGGGACCGAAGGCCTTGCGCACCGTCACGATGCTCTCGTACTCGTCCAGTGCCGCATACCCCAATCCGACAATGATCGAGCTGATCTCGGTCTGGAAGAATCCGAGCGTGCCGCCTGCGTACATCGGGTTGCCATGCAACCGGGCACCTTCCGTCCCCTGGGAGATGTTCGGCGCAAAGAAATCCTCCCGCACCAGGTAGTAGTCCGGAATCCAGGCGCCTTGCATCTGCACGCTGTTGGAACCGCTGGCGCGCATGCCGATGAAGCCGCCCCAGTTGTCGAGCATCGTCCACTGGTCACGCGGTACCAGCGCTACCGCTGGCGTCGGCGGCGCCCCTTCATCGACGATTCGCACACCGACCATGACGTGCGTCGAGTACGGCACGCCGGAACAATAGTCCCAGGTACCTTCCAGGCGCCAACCGCCGTCGGCTCGGGTCGCGGTCCCCGAAGGAATCGCCCGCGCCGCAGCGGCGAAGTGTCCGTCCGGACCAAAGGCTGCAGCCTGCGCCCGCTCGCCGAACAGTTGGGCCACATTGAGCGAATGTCCGGATGCCAGGCACAGGCACCACGCGCTTCCCGGACAGCCACGCGCGACCTCCATCACCATCTCCGAGAAGGTCGGAACGCCGAATTCGTACCCGCCATAACGGCGCGGCTGCAAGGTTCGATAGAACCCGGCTTTCTCGAACGCCGCGTGCATCTCCGGCGAGTACGTTCCCCGATCCTCCGCTTCGGCCTGGCCTTCACGCAACGCCCCGCGCAGCGCCACCGCACGCGCGATCAACGCTTCAGGGGTCAAGCCCGGCTCCGGTGACGATATCTCGTTGGCGATCTTTTTCTCTTGAAGCGTACTGACCATTGGGTGTCTCCTGTGCAGTCTGTGGATGGCTACTCTGAGTCCGTACAGTAGTCTTCGCGTGTGGGAGCGGCAAGGTGCGGTTGATGACTGTCCGACCTGTGTATCTGAGGTCCGGTCGCAATGTGCTCGCGAGGGAATTTGTGCCGATGAATCCGGACCCCATTGGATCGGCGAACTCGGCGTGGAAGGCGGCGCTGCGCGATCCGAGTACCGCTGCGTTGATCGGAATCTCGATTGAACGGGCTCTATCTG
>CALRYR010000007.1:0-23252 GCA_943372425.1 Variovorax sp. YR752
CAGGTGCTGTGGCCCGACCACTGCGTGCAGGGCACGCACGATGCGGCGCTGCATGCCGACCTGCACCTGCCCACTGCGCAGCTCATCATCCGCAAGGGCTTTCATCCGGGCATCGACAGCTACTCGGCCTTCGAGGAAGCCGACCACAAGACGGTGACCGGTCTGGCCGGCTACCTGAAGGCGCGCGGCATCAAGACGGTGTACGTCACGGGCCTGGCCACCGACTTCTGCGTGGCGTGGACGGCCATGGATGCGCGCAAGGCCGGCTTCGAGGCCTACGTGATCGAAGACGCCACGCGCGGCATCGACCTCAACGGCTCGCTGGCGGCCGCCTGGAAGCAGATGACGGCCAAGGGCGTGAAGCGCATCCAGTCGACGGACATCCTGGGCGCATGACGCTGCACGGCGTCGGCGCGAGGTTCTGACATCGAGATGCCTGGACTCTCGCTGACCGTCAATGCGCAGGCCGTCGTCGTCGATGCCACGCACCAGGCGACGCTGCTCCATGTGCTGCGCAACGAACTCGGCCTGAACGGACCGAAGTACGGCTGCGGGCTCGGCCAGTGCGGGGCCTGCACCGTGTGGGTCGATGGGGTCGCGGCGCGCAGCTGCGTGATCCCGGCACATGGCGTGGCGGGGCGTGCCATCACGACGCTCGAAGGGTTGGGCACGCGTGCAGCGTGGCATCCGGTGCAGGCCGCGTTCGAAGAAGCCCAGGCCGCGCAGTGCGGCTACTGCCTCAACGGCATGGTGATGCAGGCCGCGGCGCTGCTGGCGCGCGAACCGCACCCGAGCGAAGAACGCATCCGCGCCGAACTGTCCGGCAACCTGTGCCGCTGCGGGACGCACGTCGAGATCGTTCGCGCGGTGCAGCTGGCGGCCTCGCGGCTGGCCGCCGACGCATGACGAATCCACGCCGCGCCGACGCGCCCCGCACGCGCGCCGAGTTCCTCTCGGCCGAGGGCGTGCTGGTCGTGACGCGGCCAACCCCGCTTGCGCCGCCGCCGACGCCGGGCCAGCCAATCGCGGTATCGGGCAACCCGGTCGAGGGCGACGAGGTCCTGCTGGCGGTGTGGGACGACGGCAGCGCCTCGGCGCTGCACGGCCACGTCGACCTGGGCACCGGCCTGCAGACCGCTCTGTCGCAGATCGTGGCGGAGGAGCTCGACCTGGGCATGCCGTGCATCCGCATGATGCTCGGCGACACCGCGCGCGTGCCCAACCAGGGCGGCACCATCGCGAGCGCCTCCATCCAGATCCATGCGCAGCCGCTGCGGCAGGCCGCAGCGCAGGCGCGTGCCTGGCTGCTGGAACGCGCGGCCGAGCGGCTCGGGGCGATGCCGGCATCGCTCGAAGTGCGCAACGGCATCGTGCGCGTGGCCGCCGATGCATCGCGCCGGGTGACGTACGCGGAGCTGATTGCAGGTCAGCGCACCGTGCTCCGGCTCGCGCCCGAGACGGCGCTGAAGGACCCGGCCGACTACCGCATCGTCGGCACGCGCCAGCCGCGCGTCGACATCCCGGCCAAGCTGGCGGGCGAGCTCGTCTTCGTGCACGACATGCGCGTGCCCGGCATGCTGCACGGCCGCGTGGTGCGGCCGCCTTACGCCGGTGCGGACCATGGCGACTTCATCGGCAACACGCTGGCGTCGGTGGACGAATCGTCCATCGCGCACATCCCCGGCATCCGGGCCGTGGTGGTGCTGCGCGATTTCGTCGGCGTGGTGGCCGAACGCGAGGAACACGCTGAGCAGGCGATGCGCGAACTGCGCGTGCGCTGGAAGGCCTGGCCCGGCATGCCCGACCTGTCGAACGTGGCGCAGGCGCTGCGCGACAACCCGTCGACCCAGCGCCTGCTGATCGACGACGGCGATGTCGATGGCGCCATCGCACGCGCCGCGCAGCCCATGCGTCGCACCTACGTGTGGCCGTATCAGATGCACGCGTCGATCGGGCCATCGTGTGCGCTGGCCGATTGGCAGCCCGACGCCGTCGATGGCTTTTCGCTGCGGGTATGGGCCGGCTCGCAGAGTCCGCACGTGCTGCGCGCGGACATCGCCAAGCTGATGGATCTGCAGGATGTGCAGGTCGACGTGGTCCGCATGGAAGCCGCCGGCTGCTATGGCCGCAACGGCGCCGACGACGTGGCCGCCGATGCCGCGCTGCTGGCGCGTGCGGTCGGCGCGCCGGTGCGCGTGCAGCTCACGCGCGAACAGGAGCACGTGTGGGAGCCCAAGGGCGCCGCACAGCTGATGGACGTCAACGGCGGGCTCGATGCCGACGGTGGCATCGCCGCCTACGACTTCGAGACCTCGTACCCCTCGAACGGCGCGCCCACGCTGGCGCTGCTGCTCACGCGCGCGGTCGAGCCGGTGGCGCAGGCCTACGAGATGGGCGACCGCACCGCGCGCCCGCCGTACACGGTCGACAACCTGCGCGTGAAGGTCAACGACATGGCGCCGATCGTGCGCGCCTCGTGGCTGCGCGGCGTGTCGGCGCTGCCGAGTTCCTTCGCGCATGAGTCGTACATCGACGAACTCGCCACCGCGGCGGGCGTGGACCCGGTGCAGTTCCGGCTGCGCCACCTGCACGACGAGCGCGCTGCCGAGCTGGTGCAGGCCACCGCGCAGAAGGCTGGCTGGCGCATGCGCACGGGGCCCCAGGAGAACGCGGATGGCGGGCTCGGCGAAGGCGGCGACATCCTCTTCGGCCAGGGCTTCGCGTATGCGCGCTACGTGCACAGCAAGTGGCCTGGCTACGGTGCCGCCTGGGCCGCGTGGGTGGCCGATGTCGAGGTGAACCGCAAGACCGGCGAGGTGCAGGTGCGCCGCGTGGTGGTGGGCCACGACGCGGGGATGATGGTCAACCCCGCGGGCGTCGAGCATCAGATCCACGGCAACGTCATCCAGACCACCAGCCGCGCGCTGATGGAGGAAGTCCGCTTCGCGCCGCAGCAGGCGGGCGGTGCGCCAGCGGGTGAAGTGATGGCCGGCAGATTGCCTTCCGGCGTGGTCGCGAACCGCGAATGGGGCGGCTACCCGATCATCAATTTCCGCCAGGTGCCGGTGATCGAGGTGATGCACATGCCGCGGCAGGGCGAGGCCCCGCTGGGCGCGGGCGAGTCGTCGTCGGTGCCGGGCACGGCCGCCATCGCGAATGCGATCTTCGATGCGACGGGGGTGCGCTTCCGCGAACCGCCGTTCACGCCGGAAGTCGTGCGGGCGGCATTGAACCCGCTGCCCGCGCCTGCCGGTGGCGCCGCGAATGCCGACGCGCCGCGCCTCGATGCCGTGCCGATCGCGCAGCCCGCACGCATACGGGCCGATGCGCCTTGGCCGAAGCGCAAGAGCGTGTGGGCCACCGCGAGCGCCTTGTTGATCGGTGGCGCCGGCGTCATGGCCGGTGTGCTCGGCTGGCGTTCGGTCATCGCGCCCGTGTCGCTCACCGCGCCGGTCTACAGCACGACAACCATCGAGCGCGGCCGCGTGCTCGCCGCGATGGGCGACTGCGCCGTCTGCCACACCGCCGACGGTGGCACGCCCAACGCCGGTGGCCGCGCGATGGACACGCCCTTCGGCACCCTCTACACGACCAACCTCACGCCCGATGCCGAGACGGGCCTGGGCCGCTGGTCCTTCAGCGCCTTCCAGCGCGCGATGCGCGAAGGCGTCTCGCGCGACGGGCATCACCTGTACCCGGCCTTCCCGTACACCGCCTTCGCCAAGACCAGCGACGACGACCTGCAGGCGCTGTATGCGTACTTCATGTCGCTGCCGCCGGTGCATGCCGAGACGCCCAAGTCCGAACTCCGATTCCCGTTCAGCGTGCGCCCGCTGATGGCCGGCTGGAATGCACTCTTCCATGACCCCGCGCCCTACCAGCCGGTCACCACGCAGAGCGCGGAATGGAACCGCGGCGCCTACCTGGTCAACGGCCTGGGCCACTGCGGCGCTTGCCACACGCCGCGTAACGCGCTGGGGGCGGAGCAGGGTGGCAGCGCCTTCCTGTCGGGTGCGATGGTCGACGGCTGGGAGGCACCCGCGCTCACCGGCCTGTCGAAGGCCGCCGTGCCGTGGACGGCCGACGCGCTCTACGGCTACCTGCGCAACGGCCACGCCCCATCGAACGGCACCGCCGGCGGCCCGATGGCCGAGGTGGTGCGCGAACTGCAGCAGGTGCCCGACGACGACATTCGCGCGATGAGCACCTACCTCGCGTCCTTCAACCCCACGGTGCCCGACCCGCAGGCGCTGGCCGCACAAGCCGTGCAGACCGCGGCTGCCAACAAGGGCCGCCTGCTAGGCGCCCCGCAGCGCCTGTTCGACAACGCCTGCGCCGCCTGCCACCACGACGGCGACGGGCCGACGCTGCTGGGCGTGAACACGCCGCTCGCGCTCAACACCAACCTCACGAGCGACCGGCCGGACAACCTGCTGCGCACCATCCTCGACGGCGTGCGCGAGCCGGCCACGAAGGACATCGGCTTCATGCCTGCCTTCGGCAATGCGCTGGACGACGCACAGATCGTCGAGCTCGCCGGCTACATGCGCGCGCGCTTCGCGCCGCAGGCCGCGCCCTGGCCGACGCTGGCGAAGGATGTGGCGCGGCTGCGGGCCGAAGCCACTGCCAGGCGCTGAGGGTCAGGTCTTTGCGTGCACAGCGTCGGGGGCCGTGACCACGGCCGGCGCCAGCAGCCCCTCGATCTCCGCATCCTTGAACGCCCAGAGGTTCGCCAGCCAGCGGTGAAACTTGCCACGGAACACCGAGTCGGCAACATAGTCGCCCTGCGCGAATTCGGCCGGGATCGCCACTTCGCGCGCCCGCACGACCACGCGCTTCGCGCGGCCGCAGAGAAAGTCCCAGAAGCTCGGCACGCCGTCGGGGTAGACGATGGTCACGTCGATCAGCGACTGGAACTTGGCGCCCATCGCTTCGAGCGCGAGTGCGAGCGCGCCGGATTTCGGCTTGAGCAGGTGGCGGTAGGGCGAGCCCTGCGACTTGTGCTTGTCGGTGGTGAAGCGCGTGCCCTCGGCGAAGTTCATCACGCTGGTGGGCACCAGCGCGAACTTCTCGCAGGCGCGGCGCGTGGTCTCGCGGTCCTGGCCGCGCAGCGCGGGGTTCTTGCGCAGGTCGGCCTTCGAGTGGCGCGCCATGAAGGGGAAGTCGAGCGCCCACCAGGCCAGGCCGATCACCGGCACGTAGATGAGCTGCTGCTTGAGGAAGAACTTCAGCAGCGGGATGCGCCGGTTCATCGTGTGCTGCAGCACGAAGATGTCGACCCACGACTGGTGGTTGGCGTTCACCAGGTACCAGCCGCGGTAGGTCAGGCCGTCGATGCCCTGCACGTCCCACTTCGTGCGCTGGGTGAGGCGCATCCAGCCGCTGTTGCAGGCGATCCACGCGGTGGCCACGCCGTTGAGCATCGGGTCGATGGCCTTGCGCACGGCGGCGAAGGGCAGCACCAGCTTCACCAGCGCGAGGATGAAGACCAGGCTGCACCAGAACAAGGTGTTGACGACGAGCAGCAGGAAGGCGATGACGCCGCGGACGACGGGAGGCAGGAAACCGAGCATAGGGACGGGCGGCGCCGCGAGGGCGCGAGTGAGCGCGAAGACTGCCATTGTGCGCACAAGATCGCGCGGCGCGTGCTGCGCCAGATCAGGCCCCGCGGAATTCCCGCGGCGCGCACGCGCCAGCCGGGCGCGTTATCGTTGCATCGCACGGCTTTTCGGGCCGGCGCGCCGTTCAGAACTTCAAAGCCGAGACAACACCATGCCCCTTTCCCTCACTGCTTCTTCCTCCCTCCCGCACGATGCCGCGCAGGCCACGCTGGTCGGCCGCCTCTGGCAGCCGGATGTCGGCCCGGTGCTGGTGGCGGTGCATGGCGACCAGCTGCACGACCTGTCGCGCGTCGCGGCCACCATGAGCCAGCTGCTCGAAGGGGACGCGCCCGCAGCCGCCGTGCGCGCGGCGCTGCAGGACGGCATCGCCCATCGCATCGCCTCGCTCGATGGGGCCCTGGCCAACAGCGACGAGACGGCGCGCGATACGACGCAACCCTGGCTGCTCGCGCCCTGCGACCTGCAGGCGGTGAAAGCCAGCGGCGTGACCTTCGTCGCGAGCCTGCTGGAGCGGGTGATCGAGGAGCAGGCGCGCGGCGATGCGTCTCGCGCCGCGACCACGCGCAAGGCCATCAGCGACGTGCTCGGCGACAACCTCGCGGACATCGTGCCGGGCTCGCCCGAGGCGGCGCGCGTGAAGGAGGTGCTGATCGCGCAGGGCGCGTGGTCGCAGTACCTCGAGGTCGGCATCGGGCCCGACGCCGAGATCTTCACCAAGGCGCCGGTGCTGTCGGCCGTGGGCACGGGCGCCGACGTGGGCATCCATTCGGGCTCGGTCTGGAACAACCCCGAGCCGGAGGTGGTGCTGGCCGTGAACAGCCGCGGCCAGACCCTGGGCGCGGCGCTGGGCAACGACGTGAACCTGCGCGACTTCGAAGGCCGCAGTGCGCTGCTGCTGGGCAAGGCCAAGGACAACAACGCCTCCTGCGCCATCGGTCCCTTCATCCGCCTGTTCGATGCCGGTTTCGGCATCGACGACGTGCGCCGCATCACGGTCGGCCTGCAGGTCACGGGGCCAGAAGGCTTCACGCTCGAAGGCTCGAGCTCGCTCGCGAAGATCAGCCGTGACCCGCTCGACCTGGTGGGCCAGGCCATCAACCAGCACCACGACTACCCCGACGGGCTGATGCTGTTCCTCGGCACCATGTTCGCGCCCACGCAGGACCGCCACGGCCCCGGCCAGGGCTTCACCCACGTCGTGGGCGACCAGGTGCGCATCTCGGCGCCGGAACTCGGCGCGCTGGTCAACCGCGTCGTCTACGCCGACCAGGCGCCGCGCTGGCGCTTCGGCATCACCGCGCTGATGCGCAACCTCGCGCACCGCGGGCTGCTCTGACTCTTACCAGGGCAGCGGGTCGCCCAGATGGAAGAAGCCGCCGTTGGGGCCGTCGGCCGGCAGCGTCGCGAGCAGCACGCTGGTCTTCGCGCCATCGACCACGGTCATCGGCGCGCTGCTGCCGCCCATGGCGGTCTGCACCCAGCCGGGGTGGGCCGAATTGATTTTGGTGGTGCTGCCCTTCAGCTCGTAGGCCAGGTGCACGGTGTACGCGTTGAGCGCGGTCTTCGAGGCGTCGTAGGCGGTTGCTTTCGCGTCGTAGATCGGCGATGCGGGGTCGCTGTGCAGCGTCAGCGAGCCTAGGATGCTCGACAGGTTGACGATGCGGCCGGCCGGCGCCAGGCGCAGCAGCGGCAGCAGCGCCTGCGTCACGGCGATGGGCGCGAAGAAGTTGGCGTCGAAGGTCGCGCGCAGCGCCTTGTCGGGCACCGTCGAGGGCAGGTAGCGCGGCGCGCCGCCGGGCTCGCCTTCGAGGTAGACGCCGGCGTTGTTGATCAGGATGTCGAGGCGGCCGGCCTTCTTCTGGAAGAAGTCGAAGGCGCGTCGGTGGTCGGCGTCGTCGGTCACGTCGAAGACGATCGATTCGGCCTCGATGCCGTCTTCGCGCAACTGGGCGACGGCGTCGCGGCCGGCCTCGGCGCTGCGGGCGCCGATCACCGGCAGGATGCCGAGGGCGCCGAGCTGGCGCGCGGTTTCGAAGCCGATGCCGCGGTTGCCGCCGGTGATGAAGGCGATCTTGCGGTCGAGGGGTGGGGTCATAGGGTGCTCCGGTCAGGTGGGTTGGCCGCGCCGGGATGCGCTGCCATGACGCGATGGTCGCGTGATCGGCCGCCGTGCGCCCGACCGCTTTCCGAACGCAGTGTTCGCCGAAAGGCCAACAGTGGCCGGGAACCGCGGGCCGTTCAGCGCAGCGCGCGCCGGTACTGCACTGCCTCGGCCACGTGCGCCTGCTGCACGGTTTCGGTGGCCGCCAGATCGGCAATGGTGCGCGCTACCTTCAGCGCGCGGTGCGTGCTGCGTGCCGACCAGCCCAGGCGTGACGCCGCGGTGTGCAGGAAGCCGAGCGCGGCCGGCTCCAGCGCGGCATGGCGGTCGATCGCCGCGCCCGCCAGCGCCTGGTTCGGCGTGCCCTGGCGGGCGATAGCGCGTTCTCGGGCGGCAACGACGCGCGCGCGGATGTCGGCGGTCGATTCGCCCGGCGCGGCGTCGAGCAGTTGCCGCGGCGCGATCGCCGGCACCTCCACGTGCAGGTCGATGCGGTCGAGCAGCGGGCCGCTGAGCTTGCCCTGGTAGCGGGCCACCTGCTCCGGCGTGCAGCGGCAGGCCTTGAGCGCAGAGCCGAGATGCCCGCAAGGACACGGGTTCATGGCCGCGATGAGCTGGAAGCGCGCGGGGAACTCGGCCCGGCGCGCCGCGCGCGAGATGGTGATCGTGCCGGTCTCGAGCGGCTCGCGCAGGGCTTCGAGGGCGGGGCGGGCGAACTCGGGGAATTCATCCAGAAAGAGAACACCTTGGTGCGCCAGAGAGATCTCGCCCGGCCGAGGCGGTGAGCCGCCCCCCACCAGCGCCACGGCGCTGGCCGTGTGGTGCGGCGCCGCGGTCGGCCGCACCATCCAGCGCTCCAGCGTGAAGCGCCCGCTGAGGCTGGCGATGGCGGCGCTCTCCAGTGCCTCCTCGACCGTCATCGGCGGAAGCAGGCCGGCGAAGCGTTGCGCCAGCATCGACTTGCCCGAGCCCGGCGGCCCGACCATCAGCAGGCCGTGCTGGCCGGCGGCGGCGATCTCCAGCGCGCGCTTGATGCCGGCGTGGCCCTTCACATCGGCCAGATCGGCGTAGGGCGCGGCCGGCGCGGCGGGTTGGGCCGCCACGCGGGTCCAGCCGGCGGCTGGCGGCGCTTCGGGCGCGCCTGCCGGCTGATGCAGGAACTGGCCGACCACGTCGAGCAGGTGCTGCGCGCCATAAACCACCGCGTCGGGCACCAGCGCTGCCTCCTGTGCGCTGTCAGCCGGCAGCACCAGCCGCGTCGCCACGCCGCGGGTGTGCAAGGCGAGCGCCATGGCCAGCGCACCACGCACGGGCCGTAGATGGCCGGAGAGTGAGAGCTCACCTGCAAACTCATGACCGGCCAGCCGCTCGGGGTCGATCTGGCCGCTGGCGGCGAGGATGCCCAGGGCGATCGGGAGATCGAAGCGACCCGAATCCTTCGGCAGATCGGCCGGCGCGAGGTTGACGGTAATGCGCTTATTGCTGGGAAATTCCAGCCCGGCGTTGTGGATGGCGGAGCGCACGCGCTCGCGGGCTTCCTTGACCTCCACGTCGGCCAAGCCCACCAGGGTGAAGCTCGGCAAACCGTTGGCGAGGTGCACTTCAACGGTGACAGCGGCCGCTTCGAGCCCAAGCAGGGCGCGGCTCTGCACCAAAGACAGACTCATTCCTCTCCCTTTCACCAATCTGGTGCGATCTTGTACGTCCTGAGGGACAACGCTCAGATTGGTGCGCGCCCCTGGTTTCATCTCATTCTGGTCGTGTTTCAAGCCGTGACAGCGATGTGCGGAATGGCGCGTGTGGCACACCCGTGCGGTTTGGCACGCTCCCTGCTTTGACAGGCTTCCCCCTACCTTCAAATCCGCACAGGAGCCAATTCGATGATGCACCGTAAAACAGCCCAGGCCTTGGCCGTGGTCGCCCTCGCCACCCTGCCGATGTTCGCGAGCGCACAGCTCACGGGCAACGTTGCACTCACGAGCAACTACAAGTTCCGTGGCCAGGACCAGGACACCGGCCGCGACCGCTCGTTCAAGCCGGCGATCCAGGGCGGCTTCGACTACGCCTTCGGCGAATCGGGCTGGTATGTCGGCAACTGGAACTCCAGCGTCAACTGGCTGTCGGGCAACAGCATCGAAAGCGACCTGTACGGCGGCTACAAGTTCGCCGCCGGCGGCGTGAACTGGGACGTGGGCGCACTCACCTACATCTACCCGGGTGCCAAGGGCGCCAACACCACCGAGCTCTACGGTGCCGGCAGCTTCGGTCCCCTGACCCTGAAGTACTCGCACACGATCTCCAAGGACTACTTCGGCTGGGCTGGCGAGAACGCCGGCTCGGGCTACAAGGGCCGCAACACCGGCTACCTGAACCTGGCGTTCGCGCAGGAAGTCGCGCCCTCGCTGACGCTGAAGGCGGCGGTCGGCTACACGCGCTTCAACGGCGGCATCAAGGACAACGTCCCCGGCATCCCGAACTACGTCGACTACGCGCTGGGCGTGTCGTACGACTTCGGCAGCGGCCTGGCGCTGTACGGCGGCGTGCAGGGCGCGAACAAGAAGGACTTCTACGGCGACGTGAACAAGGCACGCGCCATCGTCACGCTCAGCAAGACGCTGTAAAGAACAAAGGCGCGGCCCATGCTGCCGCGCCGACCCATTTCATCTCTAGGAGAAACGCCATGAAGCTGGTCACAGCCATCATCAAACCATTCAAGCTCGACGAGGTGCGCGAAGCACTGTCGACGATCGGTGTCCAGGGGATCACCGTGACGGAAGTCAAGGGTTTCGGTCGCCAGAAGGGGCACACCGAGCTCTACCGCGGCGCGGAGTACGTGGTCGACTTCCTGCCGAAGGTCAAGATCGAAGCGGCCGTGGCCGACGAACTGGTCGAGCGCGTGATCGAGGCGGTCGAGGGCGCGGCGCGCACCGGCAAGATCGGTGACGGAAAGATCTTCGTCTACAACCTGGAACAAGTGGTGCGCATCCGCACCGGCGAAACCGGCCGCGAGGCACTCTGACCCGTATCGAGACACGAAAGAACAATCGACATGAAAAAACTGCTTGTCTCACTCGCGCTCGGCTTGAGCGTGCTCACTGCCGGCGTGACCGGTTTCGCACAGACACCTGCGGCTGAACCCGCCGCCTCTGCGCCGGCTGCTGCCGCTGCACCTGCCGCCGCGGCTCCGGCTGCCGCCGCACCCGCTGCAGAAGCTGCCGCGCCGGCCGCTGCCGCCCCGTCGTTCAACAAGGGCGACACCAGCTGGATGATGCTGTCCACGCTGCTCGTCATCATGATGACCATCCCCGGCCTCGCGCTGTTCTACGGCGGCTTGGTCCGCAGCAAGAACATGCTGTCGGTGCTGATGCAGGTGATGGTCACGTTCTCCATGATCGTGGTGCTCTGGCTCATCTACGGATACAGCTTGGCATTCACCGAGGGGAACGCCTTCATCGGCGGCTTCGACCGGCTCTTCATGAAGGGCGTCTTCGACGCGGCCACCGGCACGTTTGCGCCGGGTGCGACCTTCAGCAAGGGTGTCTACATCCCTGAGCTCCTGTTCGCCGCCTTCCAGGCCACCTTCGCCGGCATCACCTGCTGCCTGATCGTCGGGGCCTTCGCCGAACGCGCCAAGTTCTCGGGCGTGCTGGTGTTCATGGTCATCTGGTTCACTTTCAGCTACACGCCGCTGGCGCACATGGTCTGGTTCTGGATGGGCCCGGACGCCTACTCGGCTGCCGGTGTCGTGGACGAGATGAACAGCAAGGCCGGCCTGATCTGGCAGTGGGGCGCGCTCGACTTCGCCGGCGGCACGGTCGTGCACATCAACGCAGCGGTGGCCGGCCTGGTCGGTGCCTACGTGATCGGCAAGCGCGTCGGCTACGGCAAGGAAGCCTTCACGCCGCATTCGCTGACGCTGACGATGGTCGGTGCCTCGCTGCTGTGGGTGGGCTGGTTCGGCTTCAACGCCGGTTCGGCCCTCGAAGCCGGCACCAGCGCCGTGCTCGCCTTCATGAACACCTTCTCGGCCACGGCCGCTGCCGTGCTCGCATGGTGCATCGGTGAAGCGATGATGCGCGGCAAGGCGTCGATGCTGGGTGCAGCGTCGGGTGCCGTCGCCGGCCTGGTGGCCATCACCCCGGCCGCCGGCAACGTCGGCCTGATGGGCGCGATCATCATCGGCTTCATCGCCGGCTTCGCCTGCCTGTGGGGCGTGAACGGCCTGAAGAAGCTGCTGGGTGCGGATGACTCGCTCGACGTGTTCGGCGTGCACGGTGTCGGCGGTATCGTCGGCGCGCTGCTGACCGGCGTGTTCAACACGCAAGCCCTCGGCGGCCCCGGCCTGGTCGGTGACTGGGTCACGGCATCGGTCGTCTCCAACGGCATCGGCGCCCAGGTCTGGGTCCAGCTGAAGGGCGTGCTGCTGACCATCGTGTGGTCGGGCGTGGTGTCCTTCATCGCCTTCAAGATCGCCGACCTGACGGTGGGCCTGCGTGTGACGGAAGAAGAAGAGCGCGAAGGCCTCGACATCTCCGCCCACGGCGAAACCGCCTACAACAGGTAACACCCCCGGAGTGCCTGGCGCACTGCGTGTCGCCTGGCCCTTCCCCCTCGAGGGGGCAACACCAGCGGCCCGGCAAAGCCGGTTCCGCGGTGTTCCTGGCAGGGATGAAAGAACGAATAGACGAACGAGTTTTCAAGCGAGAGTCTCCTTTGGATGTTCAGCCCGCAGTGCTTCGGCACCGCGGGCTTTTTTTTGCCCGGCGCGCGCCACAATGAATGCCATGAACTGGACCCCCCTCGACGACAGCACCTGCCAGCTCGGTGAATCACCCTTCTGGCATCCGGACGAGCAGGCGCTCTACTGGTTGGACATCCCGGCGCGCACCGTGTTGCGCACCCGCGGCGACGGCAGCGCGATGCAGATCGAGCGCTGGCTGCTGCCCAGCGAGCCCGGCTGCATGGCGCCGGCACGCAGCGGTGGCCTGGTGCTGGCGTTGCGCGACGGCATCTACCGTGCCCGCGAATGGGGAGGCGACCTGCAGTTGCTGGTGCGCGCCGACCACGACACGCGGACCATGCGCTTCAACGATGGCAAGTGCGATGCGCAGGGCCGCTTCTGGGCCGGCACGATCAACGAAGCGAAGGACCACGCCAACGCGGCGCTCTTCTGCCTTGATGCCCGTGCCGCGCGCGGCGGCCGGCCGCCCGCCTTCACGCAGATGGCGAACGAGGCCACGACCGCCAACGGCCTGGCCTTCTCGACGGATGCCCGCACGCTCTACTGGGCCGACACGGCGTCGCACGCCGTCCGGGCGTGGGACTGGGAAGCGACCGCCAACACGCTGTCGGGCGAACGCGTCTTTGCGCACTTCGACGCCAAGCCGGCCGGCTGGACGCCCGAGTCCGGCCTGCCCTACGACGGCCGCCCGGACGGCGCCACCCTGTCGGCCGACGGCCACTACTGGGTCGCGATGTTCGAAGGCGCGCAGCTGCTGCGTCTCGACCCGTCGGGCGCGCGCGTCGAAACGCTGGCGCTTCCGGCGCAGTGCCCGACGATGCCCTGCTTCGGTGGCCCCGATCTGCGCACGCTCTTCGTCACCACGGCCGCCAAGGGCCGCAGCGAGGCCGAACGTACGCGCCGGCCGCACTCCGGCAGCGTGTTCAGCACCCGCGTCGCGACGGCCGGCCTGCCGGTGAACTTCTTCGAGGACTGATGCGCGACCTGCGCAGGCACCCGCACGGCGTACCATCGACTGCATGAATCCCGAGCTTCACGCCATCGCGGAGCGCATCCGCGCCGCCACCGCTGCCGGCACGCCGCTGCGCATCCGGGGCGGTGGCACCAAGGACTTCTATGGCGAGCCGGTCGATGGCGACCTGCTCGACACCCGGGCGCTGTCGGGCATCACCAGCTACGAGCCGAGCGAACTGGTGGTGACAGTGCTGGCCGGCACGCCGCTGGCCGAACTCGAAGCGGTGCTGGCCGAGAAGGGCCAGTGCCTGCCCTTCGCGCCGCCGCGCTTCGACGCGCCCGGCACCGACGGCGGCACGGTGGGCGGCATGGTCGCCGCCGGCCTGTCAGGCCCGGCGCGCGCCAGCGTCGGCGCCGTGCGCGACTACGTGCTGGGCGCGACGCTGCTCAACGGCCGCGGCGATCTGCTGAGCTTCGGCGGCCAGGTGATGAAGAACGTCGCGGGCTACGACGTCTCGCGCGTGCTGGCCGGGTCGCTGGGCGTGCTGGGCCTGATCACCGAAGTCAGCCTCAAGGTGCTGCCGGTGCCGCCGGCCGAGGCCACGCTGCGTTTCGAATGCGGCCAGGCCGAGGCGCTCGAACTGCTCAACGGCTGGGGCGGACGGCCGCTGCCGCTGAACGCGAGTTGCTGGGTGCCCGAGGCCGGCGACGGCGTGCTGTACCTGCGCCTGCGCGGTGCGGTGGCCGCGGTCGACGCCGCGTGTGCGCACCTCGGCGGTGAGCGGAAGGAGGATGTTCAAGCGGACTGGGACGCCTGCCGCGACCAGCGCCTGCCCTGGTTCGCCGACGCCCCCGCAGGCCACGACCTCTGGCGCCTTTCAGTGCCGCAGACCGCACCGGTGCTCGCGCCTGGCAGCGCGCCGCTGGTCGAATGGCACGGCGGCCAGCGCTGGTACGTCGCGCCGGTCGGCGAGGGCGCACGCCTGCGCGAGGCCGCACGGGCGGTCGGCGGCCATGCGACCTTGTTCCGCGCGGCGCAGCACGACCCCGCCATGCCGCGCTTCGATGCGCTCACGCCACCGCTCGCGCGCATCCACCACGCGTTGCAGCGCGAGTTCGATCCGGCCGGCATCTTCAACCGCGGCCGCCTCTACCGCACCGAGCCCGTGCTCGGCTAGCCGGAGCCCGTCACCGCCGCCATGCGTCGCCTGCTCCATCTCACCGGCCAGCATCGGACCGCCTCGGTCGACCGGATCTTCGGCCTGCTGCTGGCCTTCAATGCCGGTGCGGTGAATGCGGGCGGGCTGCTGGTGGTGCACATGTACACCTCGCACATGTCCGGCTTCGCCTCGCAGGTGGCCGACGGGCTGGTGCTGGGCAACGTGGCGCTGCTGCTCGGTGCGCTCGGTGCGCTGCTGGCCTTCATCACCGGCGCGGCGAGCACGGCCATCATCGTCCACTGGGCGCAGCGTCACCATCTGCGCAGCGCGTTCGCGATACCGTTGATGATCGAGGCCGCGCTGTTGCTTGTCTTCGGCCTGCTCGGCGCCATCACGCTCACCTGGCCGACGCCCTTCGCCGTGCCGCTCACGGTGCTGCTGCTGTCGTACATCATGGGCCTGCAGAATGCGCTGAGCTCCGCGATGTCGCACGGCAAAATGCGCACCACGCACATGACCGGCCATGTCACCGACCTGGGCCTGGAACTCGGCCGGCTGTTCTACCGCAACGCCCGCGACACGCCGGCCGACCAGCGGGTGCGCGCCAACCGCGTGGCGCTGCGTTTCTACGGCGGGCTGATCGGCATGTTCATCGTCGGTGGCATCGTCGGCGCCACGGGCTTCAAGTACATCGGCTTCGTCTGGGTGGTGCCGCTGGCTGCGCTGCTGCTGGCGCTGTCGCTGCCGCCGTTCCGGCGCGACCTGCGGCGCTCGGTCTACCTGCAGCTGCTGCTGGGCCGGATGGCGCGGCGCTTCGGGCGCGGCGGGCGAACCGGACGACCGGCGCCGCCCTCCGGCCCGTAGTGCCATCCACATCGCCACAATAGGCGAACAACGAGACAACCCACGATGCAAACCCAACTCGCCCCCGAATTCCAGGGCACGGCGGAAGGTCGCGAGGCCGAGGCCATCCTGCGCAAGTGCGTGCACTGCGGCTTCTGCACCGCCACCTGCCCGACCTACCAGCTGCTCGGCGACGAGCTCGACGGCCCGCGTGGCCGCATCTACCTGATGAAGCAGGTGCTCGAGGGCCAGCCGCCCACGCGCGCCACGCAACTGCACCTCGACCGCTGCCTGACCTGCCGCAACTGCGAGACCACCTGCCCGAGCGGCGTGCAGTACGGCCACCTCGTCGACATCGGCCGCAAGATCGTCGACGAGAAGGTGCCGCGCCCGGCGATGGAATCGGCCACGCGTTGGCTGCTGAAGGAAGGGCTGACCTCGCCGCTCTTCGCGCCGGCGATGAAGCTCGGCCAGTCGGTGCGCGGCCTGCTGCCCGAGAAGCTGCGCGCCAAGGTACCGGCCCGGCAGGAAGCCGGCGCCTGGCCGACGCGCACGCATGCGCGCAAGGTGCTGATGCTCGCGGGCTGCGTGCAGCCGTCGATGATGCCGAACATCAACAGCGCGACCGCACGTGTGCTCGATGCCGCGGGCATCCAGACCGTGATCGCGCCCGAGGCCGGCTGCTGCGGCGCGGTGAAGTTCCACCTCAACGACCACGAAGGCGGCAAGGCGCACATGCGCGCCAACATCGATGCCTGGTGGCCGCACGCCGAGCGCGACGACGTGGAAGCCATCGTCATGAACGCCTCCGGCTGCGGCGTCACAGTGCGCGACTATGGCCATCTTTTCAAGGACGACCCGGCCTACGCGTCGAAGGCGCAGCGCATCAGCGACCTGACACGCGACCTGAGCGAACTGCTGCCGGACCTGGTGCCCACGCTCAAGCCGCGCGTCAAGGCGCCGGCCGGCGTGGTGGCCTACCACCCGCCGTGCACACTGCAGCATGGTCAGAAACTGCGCGGCGGCGTCGAGGTGAACCTGCGCGCACTGGGCTTCGACATGCAGGTCGCCAACAGCGAAGCGCACCTGTGCTGCGGCTCGGCCGGCACGTATTCGGTGCTGCAGCCCGAGCTGGCCTACCCGCTGCGCGACCGCAAGTTGGGGCACCTGAACCAGTTGCAGCCGACCACCATCGTGTCGGCCAACATCGGCTGCATCACGCACCTGCAGAGCGGCAGCCAGACGCCGGTGCGGCACTGGGTCGAGCTGCTGGATGCGGCGCTGACGCCGGCCTGATCGGACAGCAGCCGCCGTCATCCGCCGACGCGCAAGCGCCGGGCGGCGCGGCATGCTGGCCGCATGTTCAAGTCAGAGGAGTTCCGCATGTCCCCCCGCCGTCTGCTGGTCGTTCAATCGTGTGTCGCACTCGCCTGCGTCGGTGCAAGCGCGCTCACGCTGGTTCAGGCGCAGGGTGCCGTCCCCGAGATGCGCAGCGAAGGCGCGGTCCGCTATGCCTGCGGCGGTATCGGCGTGGACGAATCCACGGCCATGCGTGCGGCGATGAAGTCGCACCCGCTGTCGCTGCTGTTTGCACGCGCCGACGGTGCCTACCTGGCGGATGTGTCGGTGACGCTCACCGGCGCAGGTGGTGCGCCCGTCAACCTGCGCGCGAGCGGCCCGGTGTGCCTGCTGAACCTGCCGGCCGGCAACTACACGGTCGAAGCCACCACCGAAGGCATGAGCAAGCGCCAGACGGTGACGGTGGGCGGTGCGCCGAAGACGGTGGACTTCCGCTTCTGAGCGGGCGTTGATCGCCGGGCCCGCCGGCGCAGCAGTTCTCTCTGTTTCTGTGACATAGCGTCGTAGCGCGTCCATCGGGTCGAGCGCCGCGTCGTCAATGAAATCGGGACCCTGGCGCTCCTGCGAGCGCAGGCCGGACAGCACGCGTCCCGAAAAGGACGATGGCCCCGCCGCAGGAAGCGGGGTGCCAAGGTGCCAGGCGCATCACCCTCGCCGCTCGTGGGCCAAGCCCGCAAGAGGCCTGCGGCATGGCGGCAGCCTCAGTCAGCCGCTGCCAACCGCCGCAACGGATCCGTACCGTCGCCGGCTCGATGCCCGCCGAAATTCCCGTTCGTGAAAAAAGTCCGGATTCCGGCAGGTACGTCGTCTCAATTCTGGCGAACTCTCGCGCTTGTTCCTTTCGTTACACCCCGCCCGATAACTTCCGCGCCGACGACAACCAGTTGGCGAGCACCTTGTCTCGTCGGCGCATCCGCAGACTGCTCGCGCAGTACTGGAACATTCGGTCGGCACAAGACTTCCAGAAGGTGATCGAACAGCGGCTTTGCGGCCTGGGTGCAGTCTCTTCGGAGGAGGCCGGAGCCATCGAGGCCTGGCATGCCGGTGCGCGGCTCGACACGACAGCGTACCGGTCGCTGCAGGATGTGATCGTCTTCCTCTCGGCCCATGCCGGCATCGTGAAACCCGGCGAGATCCGCGAGCAGCATTGCCACATGGTGGCGTGGGACGTGCAGCAGGTGGCCTACCTGCTGCGGCTCGGATTCACGATGGGCTACATATCCCGGGATTCCGTCCGGCGCGTGCTGGAGCGTCTGCAGAAGATGGCCCGTATCCACTACACGTCCTGGAAGGACTATTCGCTGTCGGCCCTCGTCGGGATGGGATTGCGCGGCGTGCTCGACCTGGACGACATCGGCGACTGGTATCAGATCGCGCGCACCCACACGGTGCTGCTGGCCGCGCGGCGTTCGCTGCTCGCGCGGGCCGGCGAGTGGAGCGCGCCGCTCCCGTCGGCCGACGCCGGGCCGGTCAGTAGCTTCTCTGCGCTCGACGTACCGATCACGGCCTTCGATACTTACCGCTGACGAAGCCGCAGCGCCATCAGCTTCGCAGTGCGGCTTCGATGTCTTTCGCTAGCGACGCCGGCGTGTCGAGCGGCGCATAGCGCTTGATCACCTGCCCGTCGAGACCGACCAGGAATTTGGTGAAGTTCCACTTGATGACTGCGCTGCCGAGCAGCCCCGGCTTCTCCTGAACGAGCCATTGATACAGAGGCACCGCGTCGCTGCCCTTGACGTCGACCTTCTGCATCATCTGAAAGCTCACGCCATAGTTCTTGGTGCAGAAAGCGCCGATCTCGTCGTTGCTGCCCGGGTCCTGTCCACCGAACTGGTTTGAGGGGAAGCCCAGCACGCTCAACCCTTCGGATGCATAGCGCTGGTGCAGTTCCTCGAGTCCGGCGAACTGCGGGGTAAACCCGCACTGGCTGGCCGTGTTCACGATGAGGAGCACGCGGCCGCGGTAGTCGGCCAGCGAGATGGCGTGGCCGTCGATGGCCTGCGCGGTGAAGTCGTAGATCGATGGCATCGGCGTTCCTCGGAGGTGGGAAAAGGTCGCGCCGTCGGCGGCGCTCAGTGGTGCTTGTCGCTGCGCGCGATCGACAGCAGGTGCTCGACTTCTTCAGGGTACTTGCGCAGGTTGTTCTCGTGCCAGCGCTTGATGATCCACATGAAGCCGGCGACCACGACGCCGAAGGCGGTGATCGCCGTGTAGGCCGACAGGCCGAGGCCGGTGCACGCGCTGTAGAACGCGCCGAGGATCAGGATGCAGGCCTGCTCGTTGAAGTTCTGCACGGCAATCGACCGGCCTGCGCCCATCAGGTTGTGGCCGCGGTGCTGCAGCAGCGCGTTCATGGGCACCACCAGGAAGCCGCCCAAGCCACCCAGCAGGATCAGGAAGGGCACCGCCACCCAGATGTTGCCGATGAAGTTCATGCCGATGACGAGCACGCCCATGCCGATGCCCAGCGGGATCACGCGCGTCGCCATGTCCAGACGCATCTTCATCGACGCCACGACCGCACCGACGGCCGTGCCGATGGCGACCACGCCGGTCAGCGACGACGCCTGTGCCGTGTTGTAGCCCAGCGCCAGCGATGCCCAGGACAGAACGATGTACTTCAGATTGCCGCCCGCGCCCCAGAACAGCGTGGTGGTGGCCAGCGAGATCTGGCCGAGCTTGTCGCGCCACAGGCGGGCGTTGCAATGCCAGAAGTCCGGCAGCAGCGCGACCATGTTGCGCGCGAAGCTGTGCTGCGGGTTGGCGCGCAGCGGACGCATCTCGACGCCGGTGTGCGGGATGCGCGTGTTGAACCACGCAGCGAGCATGTAGACGAAGATCAGCGCGCCGATCGCCGCTTCTGGCGGTGTGTTGATGCCGGTGTCGATGTAGGGCATGTCCCAGGCCAGCAGGTGGCTCGATATCGCGTGGCCCACCAACTGGCCGCCCAGCACGATGCCCAGGATGATCGACGCGATGGTCAGCCCTTCGATCCAGCCGTTGGCCTTGACCAATTGCGACGCGGGCAGCAACTCGGTGAGGATGCCGTACTTGGCCGGCGAGTAGGCGGCGGCACCCAGGCCGACGATGGCATACGCCAGCAGCGGGTGCGAACCGAACAGCATCATCAGGCAGCCGATCACCTTGATGAAGTTGCTGATGAACATGACCCGGCCCTTGGGGTAGGCGTCGGCGAAGGCGCCCACCAGCGGGGCGAGCGCCACGTAGAAGAGCGTGAAGATCGGCACCAGCGCCGCACGCTGCCATTCGGGAGCGCCCGAGGACCGCATCAGTTCGACGGCCGCGACGAAGAGCGCGTTGTCGGCCAGTGACGAAAAGAACTGGGCCGACATGATGGTGTAGAAACCGCGCTTCATCGATGGGCTGGCTGGCCAGGGTGGGACTGGCGATGTGGTGGTGCGGTAGTAGAAAAGGCGTCGCCCCGACGGCGAATGCGCGGTTATAGCATGGGGGTGCAGTGCCAAAATGGCGTTCCCCTGCAGCGGCATCCCCCATCCTTGCAGGGCTTTCCTTCCTGCTTGAGAGGTCTTGTTTCCGTGCCCCGTCCCATCCTCGCCACCATCCACGCTGGCGCCCTGCGCCACAACCTGGAGCGCGTGCGGCGCTCCGCGCTCGAGTCGCGCGTCTGGGCCGTCGTCAAGGCCAACGCCTACGGCCATGGCATCGAGCGCGTCTTCGAAGCGTTCCGCGGGGCCGACGGCTTCGCACTGCTCGACCTGGCCGAAGCCGAACGTGTGCGCGCACTCGGCTGGCGCGGGCCGATCCTGCTGCTCGAAGGCGTCTTCGAGCCGCGCGACCTCGAACTCTGCTCGCGCCTCGGGCTGTGGCACGCAGTGCACTGCGATGCGCAGATCGACATGCTCGCCGCCCACAAGACGCAGGCGCCGCACCGCGTCTTCCTCAAGATGAACTCCGGCATGAACCGCCTGGGCTTTGCGCCCGAGCGCTTTCGCGCTGCCTGGACCCGGCTCAACGCGCTGCCGCAGGTCGACGAGATTTCGTTGATGACGCATTTCAGCGACGCCGACGGCCCGCGCGGCATCGCCGATGCGCTGGCTGCCTTTCACCGCGCCACGCAGGACCTGCCAGGCGAACGCTCCATCGCCAACAGCGCCGCCGTGCTGCGCCATGCGCCCGAGACGCGCATCGACTGGGTGCGCCCCGGCATCGTGCTTTATGGCGGCGTGCCCGACTTTCCGGAGCACGACGGCGCGCACTGGCAGTTGCAGCCGGGCATGACGCTGTCGACACGGCTCATCGGCACGCAGGAACTGCAGCCCGGCGCGACCGTCGGCTACGGCTCGCACTTCGTGGCCGATGCGCCCATGACCATCGGCGTCGCTGCGGTGGGCTACGCCGACGGCTACCCGCGCCACGCGCCCACGGACACGCCGGTGCTGGTCGACGGCGTGCGCACGCGCGTGGTTGGCCGCGTCAGCATGGACATGGTCACCGTCGACCTCACGCCGCTCAAGGCGGCCGGGCACGCGGTCGGCTTCGGCAGCGAGGTCACGCTGTGGGGCCGCGCATCGAACGGCGACGCGCTGCTGCCGATCGACGAGGTCGCGCGTGCTGCGGGCACTGTCGGCTACGAGCTGATGTGCGCCGTGGCGCCGCGCGTGCCGGTGGTGCTCGCGGACTGAACCCGCGGCAGCGACCATGAAGGTTCTGTCCAACTGGCGTTCGGTCCGGCTCTGGGAAAGCGCCTTCGAGCGCGACCTGCATCGCCGCCACAGCCTGCGCACCCACGGCCTGCTGCTGGGCACCTGCACGCTGCTGCTGATGTGGGCCGTGTCGGGGCTGCAGATGCTGGCCGGCAACGACTCCCTGGCCTTGCGCTACGCCGTCACGCTGGGTGTGGGGTACCTCGGCTACCTGGGCCTGCTGCGCTGGTGGGCGCAGCGGCTGGTCGAGGGTCGCACCGACATCAATGCCGACATTCCCGACGTGATCAGCGGCACGTCGAACCCGTCGACGTGCGCCGAGGCCAGCGATGGCCCTGCCGTGGGCGACATCGCCGGCGGCGCGTTCGAAGCGGCAGCCGGTGCCGACGAGGGCGCCGTCATCGTGGTGCCGGTGGTCGCCATCTTCCTGATCGGCATCGCGCTGGTGACGGGTGCGGGTGCCTTGGCGCTGCTCTACTTCGGGTGGGATGCGTTGCTCGCCGTGGCGGTCGAGATCGCGTTCTCATACGTGTCGGCACGCGCTGCGGTGCGCGTGGCGCGCGAAGGCTGGCTCACGGTCGCCGTCAAGCTCACCTGGAAGCCGTTGCTCGGCGCGCTGCTGTGCGCGGTGCTGCTCGGCGCAGTCATCGACCGCTTCATGCCGCACGTCAACTCGCTGCCGCAGGCAGTTCGGGTGTTGATGCACCGATAGCGGCGCAACGGCTGTCTGTCAGTACAGCCCGAGCTGGCGTGTACGCAGGCGGGCCAGCCCCAGCAGGGCGGCGGTAAAGGGCGTCGGCACACCGGTGCGCTGGCCGAGTTCGTGCACGACGGTCACCAGCGCGTCGAGTTCGACCGGCCGTCCGGCTTCCACGTCCTGCAACATCGAGGTCTTGAAGGCGCCGAGCCTGCGCGTGACCACATGGCGGTCCTCCGGCGTCTCCGCGATCGGGATGCCGAGGCGCGCGCCGATCTCCTTGGCCTCGAGCATCACGGCCGAGATGAAGCCGAGGACCTCGTTGTCGGCCAGGATGCGATCGGTGGTCATGCCCGTCAGCGCGCTGATCGGGTTGACCGTCATGTTGCCCCAGAGCTTGTACCAGACGTCCTTCTGGATCTGCGGCGAGACGCGCGCCTCGATGCCGCCGCGCATCAGCAGTGCGACCAGTGCGTCCACGCGTTCGTTCGGTTCGCCGGAGGGCATGCCCACGATCAGCCCGTTGCCGAAGTGGTGGCGCACCACGCCGGGCGCGTCGAGCGCGCAGCTCGCATGCACCACGCCGCCGACCACGTGACGCGTCGGGATGGCTGCCGCGATCGCGCCGTCGGGGTCGATCGCCTGCAGCCGCGTGCCGGCCAGGGCGCCGCCGAAGCCGCCGTCGAGGAACCACCACGGCACGCCGTTCATGGCCGTGAGCACGAGGGTGTCGGGGCCGATCAACGGCGCGATGCGTGCGGCCACGGCAGCGAGGGACGGCGCCTTCACGGCGATCACGACCACGTCCTGCACGCCGAGCGCGGCCGGGTCGTCGACCGCGTTCACCGGAACCTGTGTGCGCTGCTCGCCGCGCACCATTGCCAGGCCGTCGCGCCGCAATGCGTCGAGCGTGGCGCCGCGGGCCACGACGTTGAGTCGTTCACCAGCCTGCGAGAAGGCAGCGCCGATCCATCCGCCGATCGCGCCGGCGCCGTAGATGCAGATGTTCATGACCGCGATGGTGCCAGAACGCGCGGCGCCATCGCGTCGCGCGTGCAGCGGGTCAGCCTTCGGCCGTGAAACCGACTTCC
>CALRYR010000008.1:0-21262 GCA_943372425.1 Variovorax sp. YR752
CTTGAGCAGTTCCATCGCCAGGTGGTGCGGGCTGCCCGCGCCGGCCGAGGCGTAGTTCATGCCGCCGGGCTTGGCGCGCGCCTGCGCGATGAAGTCCTGCGCGCTGGTGATGCCGCTGTTGGCGCCGACCACCAGGATCATCGGGAAGCGGCCCATCAGCGTGACGGGCGCGAGGTCCTTCGTGGGGCTGTAGCTGAGCGACTTGTAGAGCGCCGGGTTGAACACCATCGTGCCGTTGTCGGCGGACAGCACCGTGTAACCGTCCGCGGGGGCGCGCGCCGTCTCGGCCGCGCCCAGAGCCGTGTTGCCGCCCGGCTTGTTGTCCACCAGCACCGGCTGGCCGACCTGCGTCGACAGCGTCTGGCCGATGGTGCGGGCGAGGAAGTCGGAACCGCCGCCGGCTGCGTACGGCACGATCCAGCGGATCGGCTTCGACGGGTAGGCGGTGGGCTGGGCGACGGCGTTCGTCGCGGCCCACATCGGCAGGGCGAGCAAGGCGCAGGCGAGGTATTTCTTCATCGTGTCTCTTTCGATGGGGTGTCGATGTCGGGGGAAAAACTATTGCGTAATCGTAGTACGCAGTGCGTAATTCACCGCTCCGTGCCAACCCTGATGCCGACGTTTCGCCCGATGCCGCCCGCCAAGAAAACTGCCAAGCCCCCGATCGACACCCTGCCAGCGCGCGACCGCGAGCGGCGCCAGCGCGTCCAATCCGCCGAAGTGGGCATGGCTGTGCTCAAGGGCCTGGCGCGAATGGGCGGGCGCGCCAGCCTCACGGCGCTCTCGGCCCACGTCGGCGAGAGCCCCGCCAAGGTCCATCGCTACCTCGCGAGCCTGGTGGAAGAGGCGCTGGTCGTGCAGGACAGCGGCTCGCAGCACTACCACCTCGGCAGCGAGGCGATCCAGATCGGCCTGGCCGCCATGCGGCAGGCCGACCCGATCCGCGTCTCCGAGCCGGCGCTGGTCCGCTTGCGCGAGTCGCTGGAGGTGACCTGCTTCGTGGCGGTGATGGGCAACAAGGGGCCGACGATCGTGCGCTTCGAGGAGCCCGGCCTGCCGGTCACCGTCAACGTGCGGGTGGGGTCGGTGCTGTCGATGCTGTGGTCGGCGACGGGCCGGGCCTTCCTGGGCTTTCTGGACGAGTCGCGCGTGCGCGCGATGGCAGAAGAGGAACTGATGGCGGCACCCGCCGAACTGCGCCGCCAGCTCGATCCGGGCGATCCGTTGGGGGTGCTGCGGCGCGACATCCTGGCCGCTCAATGCGCGCCGGTGCAGGACACCTACCTGCGCGGCATCAGCGCGGTGGCGGCGCCGGTCTACGACTACACCGGGCGCGTCTGCGTCGTGCTCACCGCGCTGGGGGCCAGCGGCGGCTTCAATCCTTTGGCCGACGGACCGATCGCGACTGCCGTGCGGCGCGAAGCCGCTGCGGCCAGCGCCCTGCTCGGGCACAGCACCGCGGCGTCGAAAGGCGCGTAGCTGCGCTCAGCCGGCGATGCCGAAGCGCGCCAGCTCGAACACGGAGTTCGGCGCATTGGGGCGCGACGGCTTGACCGCCGCGCGCAACGGCTCGGGGCGCTTGGCCGCGGGCTCTTCCTGCGAATGCAGCTGAACGCCGAGCGCGATCTGGTCGTCGACCAGCTTCTGCAGGTTCACCGAGTCGAGGAACTCGACGACCTTGCGGCTGAGCGAATCCCACAGCTCGGGCGTGGCGCAACGCTGGGCGTCGTCCGCCGCCTTCGCGCGGCCCTTGGCATTGGCGTCGTCCGCCGGGCCATCGACCGCGAACAGGATGTCGGCCACGGTGATGGACGCGGCATCGCGGCCCAGACCGTAGCCGCCTCCCGGACCGCGGGTCGACGCGACCAGGCCGTGGCGCCGCAGGTCGGCGAACATCTGCTCGAGGTACGACAGCGAAATACGCTGGCGACGGCTCAAGACAGCCAGGGAGATCGGGCCCGTCTTGCGATGCAGGGCGACGTCGATCATGGCAACGACCGCGAGGCGGCCCTTGGTACTGAGGCGCATGGTGTTGTTCCTTTCTGGCGCAGGGTCGATGAATGGAAGCGCGGCTTACTCTTCGCGGCTGCCACCGATGCCCAGCAGCATCAGCAGCGACTGGAACACGTTGTAGAGGCTCAGGTACACGCCAAGCGTAGCGCTGATGTAGTTGGTTTCATAGCCGTCCTTCACGCGCTTGAGGTCATGCAGGATGAAGGCCGAGAAGATGCCGATGGCCAGCACGGCCAGCGTGATCATCAGCGCGCTCGACTGGATGAAGAAGTTCGCGATGCCCGCGACCAGCAGCAGGATGGCGCCGATGAATAGCCACTTGCCCATGGACGAGAGGTCGCGCTTGATCACCGACGACAGCGTGGCCATGCCCAGGAACACGGCGCCTGTGCCGGCGAAGGCCGTCATGATCAGCCCCGCGCCGTTGGCCAGGCCGAGCACCGAGCCCACGAGGCGCGACAGCATCAGGCCCATGAAGAAGGTGAAGGCCAGCAGCATCGGCACGCCGGCAGCCGAGTTTTTCGTCTTCTCGATGGCGAACATGAAGCCGAAGGCACCGGCGAGGAAGACGATCATGCCGATGCCGGGCGACATGGCGCGGGTGATGCCGGTGGCAACGCCGACCCAGGCGCCCAGCACCGTGGGCACCATCGACAGGGCAAGAAGCCAGTAGGTGTTGCGCAGCACCTGGTTGCGCTGCGCCGGGGTGGCCAGGGCGCCATGGGCGCCGTAGCTGGAGAGAGTCTCGTTCATGGTGTGTCCTTCGTGAACCGGCGGTTTGCCTGAAGCGGTCGGAGGCCGTACTCGAACGCGGGCTGAAAAAGCAATGAAAAAGGGAAAGAGTCGACATGCACTGTAGGTGCATTAAGTCTTCGAGAAAAGTAGAATTTTCGGCATCATTACTTCGCTTAAAGTTTAGTATTGAGGCTGAACCATGAATTTCAAGCACCTCTATTACTTCTGGGCCGCCGCCAAGGCGGGCGGCATCGTGCGCGCGGGCGAACAGTTGCACATCACGCCGCAGACGCTGTCGACGCAGATCAAGCTGCTGGAGGAATCGATGGGTTGCCACCTGTTCCAGAAGAACGGGCGCGGCGTCGAACTCACCCCCGAAGGCCGCACCGCGCTGAGCTACGCCGAACAGATCTTCACGCTGGGTGCGGAACTCGAGGCCGCCGTCGGCAACAAGCGCGGCGGCGGGCGCATCCTGCACTTCCGCGTCGGCATCGCGGACGCAGTGCCCAAGGCGATGGCCTACCGTCTGCTGGAGCCGGCGCTCTCGGTCGCAGAACCCGTGCGGCTGATCTGCCACGAAGGCCACTTCCGCGATTTGCTCGGACAACTGTCGGTACAACGGCTCGACCTAGTGATCGCCAACGAGCCGATGGGCAAGCAGACCAGCGTGAAGGCCTTCAACCACACGCTGGGCATCACCGGCATGAGCTTCTTCGCCACGCCGGCCCTGCGCCGCACGCTGACGCAGCCCTTTCCGCAGTGCCTGGACGGCGCGCCAATGCTCATCCAGGGCTCGGCCTCCGCCATGCGGCAGCGGCTCGACCTCTGGCTGGCCGAGCACGCCCTGCGCCCGCGGCTCATCGGCGAATTCGACGATGCGGCCTTGCTCAAGGCTTTCGGCGGCGAAGGACGTGGCGTGTTCATGTCGCCCACCGCGCTCGAGGACGAGACCTGCGCGCAGTACGGCGTGGAGGTGATGGGGCGTGCGTCCGAACTCGTCGAGGAATTCTTCGGCATCTCGGTCGAACGGCGCATCACGCACCCGTGCGTGGCCGCCATCACGCGTGCGGCGCGGGTGCAGTTCCCGCGGAAGTGAAGGCCAGCCTCGACGCCGCGCCTTACCATTCGCGCATGAACGCCAAGCACGCCCTGTTCGACACGCTTGCGCGCAGCAGCATCATCGCCGTCGGCCTCGCCCTGGCGGGTTGCGCGAGCGGCCCGGCGCCGAAGGGCCGCGCCCCTGTCGTCTACAGCGCCCTCACACCGACACAGGCGCAGGACATCGCCATCCACGCGCTCGGCCTGGTCGGCACGCCCTACCGCTACGGCGGCAACACGGTCGACGGCGGTTTCGACTGCAGCGGCCTCATCAACTACGTCTACCGCAGCAGCGCGGGCGTGGCGCCGCCGCGCACCGTGGCGCAGCTCGCCGGCTTCGGGCAACCCGTCGACAGCCGCGACCTGCAGACCGGGGACCTGGTGCTCTTCGGCGGTGGCCGGCCCACGCATGCAGGCATCTACGTGGGCAACGGGCAGTTCGTGCATGCGCCGTCGAGCGGCGGCGACGTGCGGCTCGACAGGCTCAACGGGCCGTACTGGTCGCGGCAGGCCCTCGAGGTACGTCGGCCCTGAACGCTGCGCGGCGCGTCAGCCTTTCGCCGCGGGCCAGCCCAGCAGGTCGACATGGCCGACGCGCAGGCCTGTCGTGTCCAGGGCCGCGTGTCGGCGGGTGCGCCAGGCGTCGATGCGCATGGCGTGCATCGGGCATTGCTCGCGCGCGGCCTGCGCCATGCCATCGATCAGGGCGCCCAGCATCGCGCAGTCCGAAGCACCGCGCTTCCCATCGATGACCCAGTCGCTTTCTGCCGCGTCGAGCCGATAGGCCGCGGCCGCCAGGCACCGCCGCGCCGCGCCGACTGCAGCGTCGCCGAGCGCGGGGCCGAAGCCCTTGTCGCGGCGCTGGTGCGCGCGGAAGGCGTCGTGCGCCAGCGCGTCGTCGGCGTCCGCGTCGGCCCATGCGATGCGGCCGTCGACACTGAGCGCCCAGCACACGGCGGCGCCCACGCCGGCACATCGCGCCACCAGGGCCTCGAGCCAGGCCGGCGACACGAGGTCGAGCAGCGCGGAGCAGGTGACGAGTTGCGCAGCGTCGAAGGGCACGGTGTCGAAGCCCGTCGCGAGGTCCGCGCGGACCCACTCGACATCGACGCGAAGGCCGCCGCCGTCGATGCGCAGGCCTTCGCCCTCCGGCACCGCCTGCCAGCCCTGCGCATGCGCCCACCGCGTCAGCGCCGCGGGCAACGCCGCCAGCAGCGCCGCATCGTGGTCGACCAGGCGCCAGCGCTGCTCCCCACCCAGACGCGGCGCGATCTCGCGCAGGCTGGCGCCGGTGCCGCAACCCAGGTCGAGCACGGTGATGGCGGCATGGCCAGCGCCACGCAGATGCGACGCCAGCCCCGGCCAGTCGAAGGCCGCGGCAGCCGACGCCCGCGCCGCACAGTCGAAGGGCTCGCGCTGTGCCAGCCAGTCGGCGCTGAAACCGCTCATGCCGCCACCGCTTCGAGCACCGCTGCAAATCGCGCCCCGGCGTCGTCCCAGGTCGGCAGGCGCTCCGCCGCGGCCCACGCGCCGGCCGCCAGCGTGTGGCGCCCGGCCGCGTCGTCCATCAGGCGCTGCAGGGCGCCGCGCAACGCCTCCGCATCACCCGGCGGAACGAGCACGCCAGCGGACGGAGGCACGGTGTCGGCAATGGCCCCCGCATCGCAGCTGACGACCGGCAGGCCGTGCGCCAGCGCCTCCGCCAGCGCCATGCCGTAGCCCTCGTGGAAGGACGGCAGCACGAACAGATCGGCCTGCGCATAGAGCGATTCGAGTGCCTGCACGTCGACTTCACCGTGCCAGGTGACGCGCTCGGCCAAGCCATGGCGCGCCACACCGGCGCGCACTGCGGCGACCGTGGCGTCGTCGCGCGACAGGCTGCCAGCGCAGTGCAGATGCCACGCCCGGTCCCGCAGGCCCGCCAGCGCGTCGATCAGCACCGCATGCCCCTTGCGCGCCGTGACGGTCGCCACGCACAGCAGCGACAGGGCTTCGGCGCCCGCACCGCCGCCCGTCGCCCGCGGCGCGCGGTCGGTCCCCGGCTCGACGACCGTGATGCGCCCGGCCGGCACGTCGAAGCCTGCAAGCGCACGCGCGGTCGAGGGGCTGGTCACGACCACCTGACGTGCGCAAGCCAGTGCACGTCGTTCGCTGTCGAAGAGCCGCGCCTGCTCGGCCGGCGACAGACCCGACTCGAAGGCCAGAGGGTGGTGCACCAGCGCCACCCAGCGCAGGCGCTTCGCGTGCCGCTCGGTCAGCTCGGGCAAGGCCGAGAAGCCGAGCCCGTCGGCCACCACCAGCGCGCCATCGGGCAGCGCGTCGATCACGCGGCGCGCCTGTTCGCGCGTCGCGGCGTCGGGCAGCGGAAACCCGTCGCCCGGCGAGCATCGGGCGACGCGCCATCCGGCGGCCCGCAGGCCGTCGACGATGCGGCGGTCGTACAGGTAACCGCCGGTGCGGCTTTCCCAGTCGCCGGGCACGAGGAAGATGCAGTCGCGCGACATGCGGCGAGCGGCGCGGCTCAGTGCGCTTCTGCGTCGTTCAACGGGCCTTCGTAGGCCGCCCAGGCCACGTGCGACTCGTTGAGCCGCACGCGCAGCGATTCGAGTCCGCCGGCATGCGCGCCCAGTTCCCCTGCAGCGCTCGCCGCGGCGATGCGCTCGAAGATGACGCGCGCCATGAACTCGGTCGTGGTGTTCTGGCCCGCGAAGGCCGGGTCGTCGTCGAGGTTGCGCAGGTTCAGTTCGCCCAGCACGCGGCGCAGCACCTCGGTGGCGCGGGCGATGTCGACCACCATGCCGTCGGCGTCGAGCGCACGGCGGCGGAATTCGGCGTCGACCACGTAGGTGGCACCGTGCAGCCGCTGCGCCGGGCCGAAGGCCTCGCCGCGAAAGCTGTGGGCGATCATGAAATGGTCGCGGACGTTGACGCTGTACATGGCTGCGGGCTTTCGTTGAAGGATGGTTCAGGGATAGTCGATGCGCTGGCACAGCGTGTCGGGCACACCGGCGGCCAGGCGCGCGAGCACCTGCGGCAGATCATCGAAGGGGGCAACGTCGGTGATCAATGCGTCGAGCGCCGGATCGCACAACAGCGACAGCGCGAGCGCCATGCGCCGCGCGTGCGTCCAGCGGCTGCGCTGCGCGGTGGCCACATGCCCGACCTGCGAGCTGCGCAGCGTCAGCCGCCGGGCATGGAAGGCCTCGCCCAGCGGCAGCGCGACAGCGCGGCGGCCGTACCAGCTCAGTTCGAGCACGGTGGCCTCGAAACCCGCGAGGCCGAGCGCCGTGACCAGGCCGGCCGGCTGTCCGCTGGCATGCACGACCAGGTCGGCGTCGGGCGTCGCGGCCGCCGGTGTGGAGAACGCCAGGCCCAGCTGCGCCGCCACGTGCGCACGCCCGGTGCTGACGTCGACGAGCTCGACCTGCACGCCCGGCATGCGCGACGCCAGCCATGCGACCAGCAGCCCTACCACGCCGCCGCCGACGACGGCGACGCGGTCGCCGACGCGCGGTGCGGCGTCCCACAGCGCGTTGACCGCCGTTTCCATGTTGGCGGCCAGCACCGCACGCGCGGGCGGCAGGCCGTCGGGCAGCGGATGCACCGCGCCCTGCGGCACGGCGTAGCGCGTCTGGTGCGGGTACAGACAGAACACCGTCCGGCCCTGCAGCGCGGGCGGCCCCGCTTCGACGACGCCGACGCTGGCATAGCCGTACTTCACCGGTGCGGGGAAATCGCCGTCCTGGAAAGGCGCGCGCATGCGGGCATGTTCACTCTCGGGCACCTCGCCGTTGAAGACCAGCAGTTCGGTGCCGCGGCTCACGGCACTGTGCAGGGTGCGCACCCGCACGTCGCCCGCACCGGCCGGCCCGAGCGTGCCGCTGCGGATGGCGGCGCGGCCCGGTGCCTCGGTCCAGCAGGCGCGGAAATCATCGGACGCCATAGGGGGAAGAATTGCTGGCATGCTCTTTTCGTTGCCGCGCAGGCGGCGCCCGGACGCTGGCCCCCACGGCGACGGCCAATCAGGCGATGACCGATCTTAATGAAGACGATGCTGACCCACACAGCCCCACCGCGATCGCACCGCAGCGGTTTGCACGAAACACGTGACGCGCGTGATGCGCAGGCCGCGCTACGTCGCGACGCGGCGTTTGCACTGGCGTGCACCGGCCTCGGCCTGGTCGCGGTCGCCGCCGGGATCACCGCGTGGGCCGGCATGGGCGCCTGGTTCGTGCCGAAAGCGATCGCGGTGTTCGGCCTGGCATCGGCACTCGCGTGGCGCGCCTTGCCGGCCCATGCGCCGCATCGGCACTTCGGCGGCGCCAACGGCATCACCCTCTTCCGGCTGGCACTCGTCGCGCTGCTGGCCGCGGGTGTGGGCGAGCCGGCATTGCAGGCGCCATGGCTGGCGTGGTGCGTCGTCCTGCTGGCGACCGTGGGTGCGCTGCTCGATGCAGTCGACGGCGCCATCGCCCGCCGTCATGGCCAGGCCACCGACTTCGGCGCGCGCTTCGATATGGAAACCGATGCCCTGCTGATCGCCGTGCTGAGCGTGCTGGTGTTCGCCCTCGGCCAGACCGGCGCCTGGGTGCTGGCCGCGGGCGCGATGCGCTATGCCTTCGTGCTGGCGGCCGGCGCATGGCCCTGGCTCGCCGCGCCCCTACCGCCGAGCGTGCGGCGCAAGACGGTGTGCGTGGTGCAGATCGTCACGCTCATCGCCTGCCTCGGGCCGATCGTCACGCCCGTCGTGGCCAGCGCGATCGCCGGGGCCGGGCTGGCGGCGCTGGTGTATTCCTTCGGCGCCGACATCCTTTGGCTGGCGCGCCGGCGCCGCAGCCGCGTCGCCGGTTGCTGAAGACGCGGACAGCCTTTTCAGCGCAGGCGCGCGATCAGCCCGGCCGTCGAAGCGTCCAGGCCCTGCGTGTCGCCGGAGGCCAGGCGCGGCTCGATGTCCCTGGCCAGGACCTTGCCGAGTTCCACGCCCCACTGGTCGAAGCTGTTGATGCCCCACAGCGCGCCGCTGGTGAACACGCGGTGCTCGTACATCGCGAGAAAGGCCCCCAGGGATTCGGGCGTGAGCTTCTCCAGCACGAAGAAGGTGCTGGGCCGATTGCCGGGAAAGTTCTTGTGGCCGCCGGCGTCGGCCTTGCCGACCATCAACGCCTGCGCCTGCGCGAGCGCGTTGGCCAGCAGCTTGGGATGATGGCCATCGAGGTCGTGCGCCGCGTCGCGCACGGCGACGAATTCCAGCGGGGTCACGTCGGTGCCCTGGTGCAGCATCTGGAAGTAGGCATGCTGGCCGTTGGTGCCCGGCTCGCCCCACAGCACGGGCGAGGTGCCGAAGGGCAGCGCATCGCCGCTGGCGTCGACCTGCTTGCCGTTGCTCTCCATCTCGAGCTGCTGCAGGTAGGCCGGCACACGCTTGAGCGCGCTGTGGTACGGCGCGATGCTGCGGCTGGTGAAGCCGTGGAAGTTGCGGTACCAGACGTCCAGCAGGCCCAGCCGCACCGGCAGGTTCTGCGCCAGCGGCGCGGTGCGGAAGTGCTCGTCCATGGCGTGTGCGCCGGCCAGCAGCGCGCGGAAGCCTTCGGCGCCGATGGCCAGCGCGATCGGCAACCCGATGGCCGACCACAGCGAATAACGGCCGCCCACCCAGTCCCAGAAGCCGAAGGTCTTCTCGATACCGAACGCGCGCGCGGCCTCGACATTGGTCGTGAGCGCGGCGAAGTGGCGCGCCACGTCGACGCCGCCCGACTGCGCGAACCAGCGCTTGGCCGACTGCGCATTGGCCATGGTCTCGGCCGTGGTGAAGGTCTTCGACGCGATGAGGAAGAGCGTGTGCTCGGGCGCCAGGCCCTTGAGCACGCCGGCCAGCTCATGCCCGTCGACGTTCGACACGAAGTGGAAGCGCTTGCCCGGCGCGACGAATTCGTCGAGCGCCAGCACCGCCATCTGCGGCCCGAGGTCGGAGCCGCCGATGCCGATGTTCACCACGTCGGTGATGGTGTGGTCGCCGCGGACCTGCTCCGCATAGGCCAGCATCGCATCAAGCGTGGCGTGCACGTCGGCCAGCGCCGCCTTGTTGTGCGCGGCCACGGTCACATCGGCCGGCGCGCGCAGCAGGAAGTGCATCACCGCGCGGTCTTCGGTGCGATTGATCGGCTCGCCCGCGAACATCGCGTCGCGGTGCGCCTCCAGGCCGGACTCGCGGGCCAGCTGCAGCAGCAACGCTTCGGTGCGCGCGTCGATCAGGTTCTTCGACAGGTCGGCGAAGACATGGGGTGCGGCTTCGCTGAAAGCCGCGAAGCGTGCGTTACCGTCGGTCTCGAAGGCGGTCCGCAGATCGAAAGCCTGGCCGGCCTCGGCATAGTGCGCCTGCAGCTGCTTCCAGGCCGCGGTGCGGTCGCAGCGAACGCCGGTGCGGGCGCTCATCCCACCTCCTGCATCAGCTTCTCGAGCTTGACCGCGTCGGCGGCGAAGGCGCGGATGCCCTCGGCCAGCTTCTCGGTGGCCATCGCGTCCTCGTTCAGCGCGAAACGGAAGGCCGCCTCGTCGAGCGTGACCTTCGGGATGTCGCGCGACTTCGCCGCTTCGGCGTCGAGCGCGTGTGCGAGCGGCGCGTCGCTGGCGGCCAGTTCGGCCAGCAGGTCGGGGCTGATGGTGAGCAGGTCGCAGCCGGCCAGCGCGGCGATCTGCCCGGTGTTGCGGAAGCTCGCGCCCATCACCTCGGTGGCGATGCCGTGGCGCTTGTAGTAGTCGAAGATCTGCCGCACCGACTGCACGCCGGGGTCGTTGGCGCCGCTGCGCGCGGCCTCGTCCCAGGCGCTGCCGGCCGACTTCTTGTACCAGTCGTAGATGCGCCCGACGAAGGGCGAGATGAGCTTCACGCCCGCCGCGCCGCAGGCCACCGCCTGCGCGAACGAGAACAGCAGCGTGAGGTTGGTGTGGATGCCCTTCTGCTCGAGGATGCGCGCAGCCTCGATGCCCTCCCAGGTCGCGGCGATCTTGATCAGCAGGCGCTTCTCGGGGTCGATGCCCTCGGCGCGGTAGAGGGCCACGATGCGGTCGGCCCGCGCCACGGTGGCGGTGGTGTCGAAGCTCAGGCGGGCGTCGACCTCGGTCGACACGCGACCGGGGATGAGCGACAGGATCTCGGTGCCGAAGCGCACCAGCAGCCGGTCGATGACCTCGTCGACGGCGAGTCCGCGGTGCGTTTTCACCGCGTCGTCGAGCAGCGGCCGGTAGTCCGGCTTCTGCACGGCCTTCAGGATGAGCGACGGGTTGGTCGTCGCGTCCTGCGGCTTGAACTGGGCGAGCTGGCGGAAGTCACCGGTGTCGGCGACCACGGTGGTCCATTGGCGGAGGGCATCGAGTTGGTTCATGGCGGCCATTATCCCGCTCCGAAACTACAGGTCGTGTGGTCCGTGGCTGACGGGCGCAGGGGGCCAGGGCGCCTACGCTTCATGGCTGCTTTTATGGAGAAGCCCATGCCGAATCGCCGCCGTACGCCCCCCACCCCCGCTCCCTTCGACGACCGCCGTTTCAGCGCGTCGATCGGCACGCTGGCCACCGCCTTCTGCGTGGGTGGCGTGCTGGCGCTCGCTGCCTTCGGCGTGGCGCGCAGCGCGCGGGCCCATGCATTCGCCGGCCCGGCCGACGGCGCCCCGCTGATGCGGGCACCGCTGCAGGCCGTGGCGCCGGTCGATCTCAAACGCTACGCCGGCATGTGGCACGAGCAGGCGCGCCTGCCGAACCGCTTCCAGAAGCAGTGCGTTGGCCCTGTCACGGCGGAGTACACCCCGCTGGCCGACGGCACGATCGAAGTGCGCAACCGCTGCATCCTCGCGGACGGCAATTTCGAGGAAGCGATCGGCAGCGCTCGCGTCGTGCCGGTGGCCGGGCAGCCGGGCGCCGGACGGCTCGAGGTGCGCTTCGCGCCGTCGTGGCTCAGCTGGCTGCCGGTGGTCTGGGGCGACTACTGGATTCTCAAGCTCGACCGTGACTACGAAGTGTCGCTGGTCGGCACGCCGGACCGCGATTACCTGTGGGTGCTGTCACGCGACCCGGTGCTCGACGCGGCCACGCTCGACACCTACCTGGACTACGCGCGCAGCCTGGGCTTCGACGTCGACAAGGTCGTGCGCACCGGCGCCTCAGACTGACGACGTCCCGCGCGGTGCCAGATACCGCGTGACCTGGGTGCGCAGCGCCTTCGGCGTGGTGCAGTGGATGGCGTGCCAGCCGAGCGCCCGCGCCGCCTCGACGTTCGGGGCCATGTCGTCGATGAACAGCGTCTGCGCCGGCTCGAAGCCATGGCGCCAAGCCAGCAGTTCGTAGATCTCGTTGTTCGGCTTGATGCGCTTCACATCGCCCGAGAACACGCCACCGTCGAACCACTGGAAGAACGGCAGCCGCCGCTCCAGCGCGCGCGCATACGGCACCGGCATGTTCGACAGGTAGAACAGGCGCAGGTCCTCGCCACCGTCGCGGCGCATACGAAGTTCGTCGAGAAGTTCGACGCTTTCGGGGATGGGGTCGAGCCGCTCGCCCAGCGGGGCCACCATGTCGTGCACCGCGGATTCCGCGAGGCCCAATCGGCTCGCGGTCCGGGCCACGACTTCGTCGACGCTGCGGAGGCCGCAATCGAAAGCGAGCCAGTCCTCGTGATGGAAAAAGGCCTTGGCCAGCGCCTGCGCGGCTTCGGTGGTCGGCGCGCGCTCCGGAAAATGCGCCTGCAGGAGCCGGGCCGGTTCCCACGCCACCACCACCGCGCCGAGATCGAAAACGACATTCATGGACGCGATTGTTCCATGCGACGGCGAAGCAGGCAGAGCCGCCCTGGCATGCCGCCGCGCGCCGGTACCATTCGGGTGGCAAGCTTCCTGCTCGCCCTCCTCACAACTCCACGGATTCCTTTCCCATGAGCTTCGACCTCGTTCTGTTCGGCGGCACCGGCGACCTGGCATGGCGCAAGCTGATGCCGGCCCTGTTCCAGGCCTTCCGCCATGGCAGCCTGCCCGAGGGCGGGCGAATCATCGGCGTGGCGCGCGACGACCTGTCGGACGACCAGTACCGCGTGCTGATCGAGTCGCGCTTCGCCGCGGTCGAAGGCGCCAAGCGCCCCAGCCCGGAGGAGTTCAAAAAGTTCGCCTCGATGCTGTACTTCCTGCGCATGGACCTGTCGAAGCCCGGCCACTACGCCCAGCTCGCCGACATGCTCAAGCGCCGCAATGCCGACACGGTGGTGATGTACGTGGCCACGGCGCCGGCGCTTTTTACGCAGGTGGTCGAACAGATCGCGGCGGCCAACCTCAACACGCCGCGCACGCGGGTGGTGCTCGAGAAGCCGCTGGGGCACGACCTGGCGTCGAACCGCGCCATCAACGACGCGGTGCGCAAGGTGCTCAGCGAGAAGCAGGTCTTCCGCATCGACCACTACCTCGGCAAGCCGTCGGTGCAGAACCTCTTCGCGCTGCGCTTCGGCAACGCGCTGTTCGAGCCGATCTGGCGACGCGAGCACATCGCCAACATCCAGATCACGATCGCCGAAGACCTGGGCGTGGAGAAGCGCGGCGCCTTCTACGACCAGACCGGCGCGCTGCGCGACATGGTGCAGAACCATGCGCTGCAGCTGGTCTGCGCCATCGCCATGGAGCCGCCGATCAACGCGCATGCCGATGCGCTGCGCGACGAAAAGCTCAAGGTGCTGCGCTCGCTCAAGCCCTGGACGCCGGAGACGCTGGGCCTGCACGCCATCCGCGGCCAGTACACGGCGGGCACGGCGTACGGCGAACGCGTGCAGGGCTACCTGCAGGAGCCGGGCATCGACCCGCAGAGCCGTACCGAGACCTTCGTCGCCCTGCGCGCCGAGATCGCCAACTGGCGCTGGGCCGGCGTGCCCTTCTACATCCGCACCGGCAAGCGGCTGGCGTCGCGCGATGCACGCATCGAGGTGAACTTCCGTCCCACGCCGCACGCCATCTTCCGCGCACCGGCCGGTGCTGCGAACCGGCTGGTGATCAACCTGCAGCCGAAGGACGGGCTCGAACTGCACCTGTTGTCGCAGGCGCAGAACAACCGCAAGCGCAGCAACGGCGACGCGACGCAGCCGCTCACGCCGGTGCAGCTCGACCTCGACTTCGACATGCGCTTCGGCAGCGAACGCGTGGGCGCTTACGAACGCCTGCTGCTGGACGTGATCGACGGCCGGCTCAACCTCTTCGTGCGCAGCGACGAACAGGAAGAAGCCTGGCGCTGGGTCGAACCGCTGATCGACAGCTGGTCGTCCGACGGCACGCCGCGCCCCTACGCGGCTGGCACCTGGGGGCCGAGCGCGTCGAGCGCGATGATCGCGCGCGACGGCTTTTCGTGGAGCGAAGAGCAGTAGGGGCTAGATCCGGCCTTCTTCCACCGCGTGGCAGGCCACCTTCACGCCGCGCAGCATCTGCAGCGGCGGGCGCTCTGCCTTGCAGCGCGCGTTGGCATGCGGACAGCGTGGGTGGAAGGTGCAGCCGGTCGGCGGGTTGAGCGGGTTCGGCACCTCGCCTTGCACCGGCGTGCGCGAGCGGCCCGTGTGCTTCATCTGCGGAATCGCGTCGAGCAGCATCCGCGTGTACGGATGCTGGGGCGAGTCGAACAGCATGTTCTTGTCGGCCACCTCGACCAGGCGGCCGAGGTACATCACGCCGACCTGGTCCGCCACGTGCCGCACCACCGCGAGGTTGTGCGAGATGAAGAGGTAGGTCAGGCCCTGCTCGCGCTGCAGGTCCTTCATGATGTTGAGCACCTGCGCCTGCACGCTCACGTCGAGCGCCGAGGTCGGCTCGTCGCACACCAGGAATTCCGGTTGCGTCGCGAGCGCACGCGCGATCGAGATGCGCTGGCGCTGACCACCGGAGAACTGGTGCGGGTACTTCGGCATGTCGAGCGGGCTCAGGCCCACCGACTGCAGCAGTTCGCCCACACGCTGCTTGAGCGCTGGCCCCTTACTCAGGATGCCGTGCTCGCGCAGCGGCTCGCCGATGATGTCTTCCACGATCCAGCGCGGGTTCAGGCTCGCGTACGGGTCCTGGAAGATCATCTGGATGCGGCGGCGCAGCGTGCGCCCCTCGGGCGTCTTGAAGGCGGCGTGCGCGTCTTGGTTGTCGAACTGCATGCCGCCGCGCGTGGGGCCATACAGGCCGACCATCAGGCGCGCAACGGTGCTCTTGCCGCAGCCCGATTCGCCGACCAGCGCCAGCGTCTTGCCGCGCTCGATCTCGAAGCTGACGCCGTCGACCGCGTTCAGCAACTGCTTCGGCTTGCGTTCGAGCACGCGGTTGAGCCAGGGCGGCGAGACGTCGAAGGTCTTGGCGAGGTCACGCACCTCGACCAGCGGCACGCCGGCCTGCGATGCGTTCATCGCTTTTTTCGTTGTTGTCGTGCTCATGCGGGCGCTCCCGTGCGGTGCAGCGCCGTGTGCGGATCGTGCGCGTCGTGCAGCCAGCAGGCCGCGCGCGTGGCACCGGCGTTGAGCAGGTCGGGCCGCTCCTGCGTGCAGCGCTCGAACACGCGCGGGCAGCGCGGGTTGTAGGCGCAGCCGCGCGGAATGGCATTCAGGCGGGGCATGGCACCGTCGATCTGGTTGAGGCGTTCGCGGTCGACCTCGATGTCGGGGATGGAGGCCATCAGCCCCATCGTGTACGGGTGTGCCGGCTGGTGGATGACTTCCTGCACCGGGCCGATCTCGGCGATGCGGCCGGCATACAGCACAGCCACCCGATCGCAGGTCTCGGCGATCACGCCCATGTCGTGGGTGATGAGCATCACGGCCGCGCCACGTTCCTTGCAGATGCGCTTGAGCAACTGAATGATCTGCGCCTGGATCGACACGTCGAGCGCGGTCGTCGGCTCGTCGGCGACGATCAGCTTGGGCTCGGCCGCCAGCGCCAGGGCGATCACCACGCGCTGACGCATGCCACCGGAGAACTGGTGCGGGTAGTGGTCGATGCGCTGCTCGGCGGCCGGGATGCCGGTGTCCTGCAGCAGGCTGATCGCGCGACGCCGCGCCTCGGCGCCGTTGACCGGCAGGTGGGCCTGGATGGTTTCCACCAACTGCCGGCCCACCGTGTAGAGCGGGTTCAGCGAGGTCAGCGGGTCCTGGAAGATCGCGCCGATCTTGCGGCCGCGAATGTGGCGCATCTTGTCGTGCGAGAGCTGGTCGATCCGCTCGCCCTCGAGGCGGATCTCTCCGCCGGCGACGCGACCAGGCGGCTCAAGCAGGCCGATGATGGCCGCACCGGTCAGCGACTTGCCGGCACCGGATTCGCCCACGACGCCGAGGATCTCGCCGGGTGCAATGTCGAAGGAGATGTCGTCGAGCGCGCGCAGCGTGCCGCGGCGGCCAGGAAATTCGACGACCAGGTTCTGGACTTGAAGCAAGGGTTGGGTCATCAGCGGAGCCTCGGGTTGAGCGCGTCGCGCAGCCAGTCGCCCAGCAGATTCACGCTGAGCGCGATGAGCACCAGCGCGAGGCCGGGGAACACCGTCATCCACCATTCGCCGGAGAAGAGGTACTGGTTGCCGGTGCTGATCAGCGAACCGAGCGACGGCGAGGTGGGCGGCACGCCGACGCCCAGGAAGGACAGCGTCGCCTCGGTGATGATCGCGGTCGCCACCTGGATGGTCGCCAGCACCATCACCGGGCCGGTGACGTTGGGCAGCACGTGCCGCAGCATGATGCGCATCGGCGCGACGCCGGTGACGCGCGCGGCCTGCACGTATTCCTTGTTGCGCTCGACCATGGTGGAGCCACGCACCGTGCGGGCGTAGTCGACCCACTTGGTCAGCGAGATGGAGAAGATCAGCACACCGAAGGCGACGGTGGTGTCGGCATTCGGGAACAGCGCCCGGCCGACGCCCGAGATGAGCAGCGCCACCAGGATCGGCGGGAAGGACAGCATCACGTCGCACAAGCGCATCAGCGCCGCGTCAACCCAGCCGCCACGGAAGCCGGCAATGAGCCCGAGCAGCGTGCCGACCGCGACCGAGAGAAACACCGACACGAAGCCGACGATCAACGAAATGCGTGCGCCGTAGATGACGGCCGAAAGAATGTCACGGCCCTGGTCGTCGGTGCCGAGCAGGTACTTGCGCGAGCCTTCGGGGTACCAGGCGGGCGGCAGGCGGGCATCCATGAGTTCGAGCCTGGCCAGGTCGAATGGGTTGTGCGGCGACACCCATCCGGCGAAGGCCGCGCAGAAAATGCAGACGAACGCGATCGCCGCCGCCGCCATGGCGACGGGCGAAGTCCGGAAGCTGTAACCGACGTCGCTGTCGGCCCAGCGCGCGAGTGTTTTGATCATCGTGAGTGCTAAGAGGGCCGCCTCGCATGCCCGATGGCAAGCGAAGCGATGCCCGTTCGTGAAACGCCGCGGAACCGGCTCTGCCGGGCCGCTGGCGTTGCCCCCTAGAGGGGGAGTCCGGCGACACGCAGTGCGCCGGAGCCGGGGGTGGTTACTTGATACTGATCCACTTGAAAGGCATGTAGTTGTCGGCCATCTGCACGATCGATACCTTCTTGCTCACGCCCCAGGCCAGCGTCTGCTGGTGCAATGGCAGGTGGCCGACGTCTGCGGTGTGCAGATCGAAGGCTTCCTTGATCATCGCGTCGCGCTTGGGCTTGTCGGTCTCCGACTGGATCTTCTTGGTCAGCTCGTCGACCTTGGGATTGCAGTAGGCGCCCAGGTTGAACTGACCCGCGCCGGTCTTGTCGTCCGGGCAGGCCATCAGCGCGGTCAACGCATTGTGCGAATCGTAGGTGCTCGGCGTCCAGCCCAGCAGGTAGAAGCTGGTGTCGCGGCGCAGGATCTTCGGGAAGTAGGTGCCCTTGGTCTCAGCAGCGAGATTGATCTTCACACCGATGCGCGCGAGGTTGGCCGCGACGGCCTGGCAGATCTGGCCATCGTTGACGTACCGATCGTTCGGGCAGTTCATCGTGACTTCGAAACCGCTCGGGTAGCCGGCATCGGCCAGCAGTTTCTTCGCGCCTTCGACGTCCAGCGGCAGGCGCTTGTCCTGCGCCTCGTTCCAGCCGTTGATGCCGGGGCCGACCATGAGAGCGGTGGGCCGCGATGCGCCGCGCATCACCGTGCGCTGGATGCCGACGATGTCGATGGCCTGGTAGAAGGCCTGGCGGACGCGCTTGTCCTTGAACGGGTTCTTGCCCTTCACGTTCGAGTACAGCAGTTCGTCACGCTTCTGGTCCATGCCGAGGAAGATGGTGCGCAACTCGGGGCCGGCGATCACCCGGGCGTTGGGGCTCGCGTTGATACGCGCGATGTCCTGCACGGGCACCGGCTCCATCACGTCGATCTCGCCGGACACCAGGGCCGCGACCCGCGTGGCCGGATTGGCGATCGGCGTGAAGATGATCTCCTGGGCATTGCCTTCGATCTTGCCCCAGTAGGTGCCGTTGCGAACGAAGACCGTACGCACGTTGGGCTGGCGTTCGCGCACGCGGAACGGGCCCGTGCCGTTGGCCTTGAACGATGCGGTGTTCTCGATGCCTTTGCGACGATCGACTGGAATGGTGGCCTTGTTTTCTTCGCACCACTTCTTGCTCATGATCATGAGCGTGGTGATGACGTCCGGCAGGATCGGGAACGGGCCCTTGGTCTCGATTTCGACGACATGATCGCCAACCTTGCGCACTTCCTTGATGTCGGTCGTGTTCGACTTCAGGTCCGAGCCTTCGCCGGCCGCGCGGGCGAAGCTGAAGAGCACGTCGTCGGCGGTGAAGGGCGTGCCGTCGTGGAACTGCACGTTCTTGCGCAGTTCGAAGCGCCAGACGGTCGGCGAGGTCTGCTTCCAGCTCGTGGCCAGCACCGGCGCCACGGACAGATCCTTGTTGCGGCCGACCAGGGTTTCGTACACGTTGTTGGTCGTGCTCAGCTGCAGCGATTCGTTGAGCGAATGCGGATCGAGCGACAGTGCGTCCCCCTGGTTGGCGATGCGGACGGTCTGCGCGCCGACCGATAGGCTGGCCGCGCACAGCGCAGACAGGACAGCTGTGGCGAGCACGGTGGATTTGAACTTCATGGAATGACTCCTGACTGCGTTGAAGAAAGCTGGAACTCAGTCCTGCGCGAGCGGCATGCCCTGCTCCGCCAGGCTGGCGTGCAAGGCTGCGCCGAGCGGCAGGATCTCATCGTTGAAATCGTATCGGCTGTTGTGCAGCGAGGTGCTGCCGACGCCACCGGCGCCGCCCTGACCGATGCGCAGGTAGGCGCCCGGCTTGACCTGCAGCATGAACGAGAAATCTTCCGCGCCCATGCTCGGCTCCATGTCGCGATCGACATGCTCGGCGCCCACCAGGCGCTCGGCCACGTCGGCCGCAAAGGCCGCTTCGCGCGCCGTGTTGATGGTGGCCGGATAGATGCGGTCGTAATGCACGCTGGCACTCGCGCCGAAGCCCAGCGCCACGCCGCTGCACAGCTCGCTCAGGCGGCGCTCGATCAGGTCCTGCACTTCGGGATTGAAGGTACGCACGGTGCCCACCAGGGTTGCCTTGCCAGGGATCACGCTGAACGCGCCCAGGTCCCCGGCCTGCATGGCCACCAGGCTCACCACGGCGCTGTCGATCGGCCGCACGTTGCGCGACACCAGGCTCTGCGCCGCGGTGATGATGTGGGCCGACACCAGCACCGGATCAACCGTCTGGTAGGCATGCGCACCGTGGCCGCCGCGGCCCGTGACATCGATGGTGACGCGGTCGGCCGCCGCCATCATCGCGCCCATGTTGATGCCGACGGTGCCAGGCCTCATCGACGGCCAGTTGTGCATGCCGTAGACCGACTGCACCGGGAAACGGTCGAACAGCCCGTCCTCGATCATCACGCGGGCGCCGGCAAAGCCTTCTTCGCCGGGCTGGAAGATGAGCACGGCGGTGCCGTCGAAATTACGCGTCTTGGCCAGATAGCGGGCCGCACCCACCAGCATGGTGGTGTGGCCGTCGTGGCCGCAGCCGTGCATCAGGCCCTGCTTGGACGACTTCCAGGTGAAGTCGTTGTGCTCGGTCATCGGCAGGGCGTCCATGTCGGCGCGCAGGCCGATCATCGCGCCGCGCGTGTCGCGCTGGCCGCGAATCACCGCGACAAAGCCGGTCTTGCCGATGCCTTCGTGGATCTCGTCCACGCCGCAGGCCCTCAAGGCTTCTTTCACGCGTGCGGCGGTGTAGACCTCTTCAAAGCCCAGTTCCGGGTGTGCGTGCAATTCACGCCGCAAGGCCGTGAGCTCGGAATGGAACTCGGCGATGTGGGCGAACGCGCGGCCCGCCGGTCGGATGCGTGCGGCCTGCATCAATGCCCCCCGGCCTTGCCGACGCGAAGTCGCGGGTCGACCACGAAGTACAGCAGGTCGACCACGAGATTGATCACGACGAAGATCAGCGCGATCAGGCAGAGGTAGGCGGACATCACCGGGATGTCGGCGAAGGTCACGGCCTGGATGAACAGCAGGCCCATGCCGGGCCACTGGAAGACGCTCTCCGTGATGATCGCAAAGGCGATCAGGCCACCCAGCTGCAATCCGGTGATGGTCATCACCGGCACCAGCGTGTTCTTGAGCGCGTGGCCGAAATGGATGGCGCGGTTGCTCAGGCCCCGCGCGCGGGCGAACTTGATGTAGTCGGTGCGCAGCACCTCGAGCATCTCGGCGCGCACCAGCCGCATGATCAGTGTGAGCTGGAAGATGGCCAGCGTCACCGCCGGCAACACCAGGTGGTGCCAGCCATCACGCGTGAAGAGCCCGCTGCTCCACCAGCCCAACTGCACGGTGTCACCACGCCCGAAGCTGGGGAACCAGCCCAGATGCACCGCGAACACGAGGATCAGCAGGATGCCGATGAGGAAGGTCGGCAGCGAGACGCCCAGCAGCGAAACGGCCATGAAGAACTGGCTCATGAACGTGCCGCGGCGCAACGCCGTGTAGACGCCCATGGGAATGCCGACGGCCAGCGCCAGCACGGCCGCCACCAGCGCCAGTTCGAGCGTGGCGGGGAAACGCTCACCGATCAGCCGGGACACCTTGGCCCCCTGACGAAGGCTCAGGCCGAACTCGCCCTGCACCGCATTCGAAAGGAAGTGCCAGAACTGCACGAAGAAGGGTCTGTCGAGGCCGAGATCGGCGCGCAACTGGGCGATCTGCTCAGGCCGGGCGTCCTGCCCCAGCAGAAACACCACGGGGTCCCCCACGTACTGGAACAACAGAAAGGAAATGAATGCCACGGCGACCATCACGATCGCGGCCTGGAACAGGCGACGGAGAACAAAAGCAAGCATTCAGGGGGCGTGTTCCATCGAAAGGGAAAGAAGGAATGCTAGCGAGCAAGCGCCATGCCCGGCCCCGGGTCAAGTGCGGTTGACAATCGCGGCCCGTT
>CALRYR010000009.1:0-20606 GCA_943372425.1 Variovorax sp. YR752
GGCCAGCAGGCGGGCTTGGGGTTTGCGCTCGCGCAGCGCGGCGAGGTCGTCGAGTGTCTTCGGCGCATGGAAATGGTCGGTGCGGCCGTCGCGAGCCGCCGCGTAGTCGAAGCCGCCCTCGCGCTGCAGCTGCGTGAGCGCCTGCACCACCGGCTGCGTGTCCAGCTGCATCGGCGGCAGGTCGAACATGCGCTGGCCGGCATCGAGGATCGGCCGGTAGCCGGTGCAGCGGCACAGGTTGCCCGACAGGTCGTCGGCCAGTTGCTGGCGCGTCGGCACGCTGCCGGCGGCCCGGTGGTGCTCGTAGCTCGACCAGAGCGACATCACGAAGCCGGGGGTGCAGAAGCCGCACTGCGAGCCGTGGCAGTCGACCATCGCCTGCTGGACCGGGTGCAGGCACTGCACCGGGTGCTTGTCGTGGCGCCGCGCGTCGTGCGCCTTGCCACCGTCGTTGAGCAGGCCGCTCTTCAAGTCTTCCACCGTGAAGAGCGCCTTGACGTGCAGCGTCGGCAGGAACTGGATGCAGGCATTGACCGTCTGCAGCTTCAGGCCTCCGACGGCGCCCGGCGTGCCTTCGGCCGCCAGTTCGCCGACCACGACCGTACACGCACCGCAATCGCCCTCGTTGCACCCTTCCTTGGTGCCGGTGCAGTGGGCGTCCTCACGCAGCCAGTCGAGCACCGAGCGCGTGGGGTGCACGCCCGCCACCTCGACCGTGCGGCCCCGGTGGAAGAAGCGGATGGGAGAGGTCATCGGGGGCAGGCTCATGTTCGCGGGGGCTGGCTCGTTCTTCGGTTGGGCGGAATCCGCCGACACTGGAACTTAAGGGCTGGGCGGACGGCATTCATACCACTGCGCCGATAGTGCCTATATGTGTCGGCCGGGGTCCAGGTCCGCGGCCGGCGGAGACGTTGCAATTGTCGCGCCATGTGGGGGCTCGCCCGGCGGGAGCCTCCTCCTAGAATCGCTTTTCTCGCTTCCAGGCCGCCGTGAACGTTCCCGACTTTCCCATCTTCGACAGCTCCGACTTCAGCGGCGAGGAAGGTGCGTTCTATTTCGACCTGGTGCGGCTGGAAGACCGGCCCGACATCCCGCGCAGCTTCCCCCACCGCCACAACTACTACCACCTGCTGTGGATGAGCGAGGCGGCCGGCACCCATCTGCTGGATTTCGAGAGTTTCGAGGCACGCGCCAACGCGGTCTTCTTCGTCTCGCCCGGCCAGCTGCACGCCTGGGCCTCCACGGTGCAGCCCAAGGGCTTCGTCATCAACTTCAGCACCGAATTCTTCGTGCAGATGTTCCCGCGCTCCGACGAGATCGCGCAGTACCCCTTCTTCCATGTCGCGTCCGACGCGCCGGTGCTCTACCTCGAGCAGGCGCAGCATGACGAACTGCTGCCGCTGCTGCTCGAGATGGAAAAGGAAATGCTCGGCCGGGCCGAGGCGCGCCTGGACATCGTGCGCTCCTACCTGCTGGTGCTGCTGACGCGCCTGCGCCGTCTGTACCCGGAGTGCACGCGCGAGGGCGCGTCGCCGCAGAGCTACGCGCTGACCAAGCGCTTCAAGCTGCTGATCGACCAGCACTACCTCGACTTCGGTCCGCTGCGCGATTACGCGGCGCACCTGCACGTGACGGAGCGGCAACTGAACGACGCGGTCAAGCGCACCCTGGGCAAGACGGCCGGCCAGCTGGTCCACGAGCGGCTGGTGCTGGAAGCCAAGCGGCTGCTGAGCAACACCGACATGGGCGTCGCCGAGATCGCGTTCCAGCTGAATTTCGAGGACCACGCCTACTTCGGCCGCTTCTTCAAGAAGCACACACAGCTGACGCCCGGTGAATTCAGGAAGCGCTCCGGATCGTCTCGCTGAGCGGGCGTGGCGACGCCGGGGCCTCGCGTAAGCCCCTAGTCCGCAGCGCAGAAAAGTACCAAGCGAGATCGCAATCGTCCTACCGCCTGGGGCGGCGCCGTCCCTAGAGTCGATGCCACCTCAACTCACCGCCGCAATGGCGGCCTTGGCTGGCCATGAACGTCGCTCCCAAACTCCGCACCGGCGGTCAGCTCGTCGTCGACGCGATGCTCGCCCAGGGCACGGACACCGTGTTCTGCGTGCCAGGCGAAAGCTATCTCGACGTGCTGAATGCGCTCTACGCGCAGCAGGACGCGATCCGTGTGGTGGTCTGCCGCCACGAAGGCGCAGCGGCCTTCATGGCCGAGGCACACGGCAAGCTCACCGGCCGGCCCGGCCTCTGCATGGTGACCCGCGGACCGGGCGCCACCAACGCCAGCATCGGCGTGCACACCGCCTTCCAGGATTCGACGCCGATGATCCTGCTGATCGGCCAGGTGGGCCGCGACATGATCGAGCGCGAGGCCTTCCAGGAGATCGACTACCGCCGCATGTTCGGCCAATTCGTGAAGTGGGTGGCGCAGATCGACGATGTCGCGCGCGTGCCGGAGTTCATCGCCCGCGCCTATTCGGTCGCCATGTCCGGCCGTCCGGGCCCGGTGGTGCTGGCGCTGCCGGAGGACATGCTCACCGACTCGGCCTTCCCCTGCATCGCGCCCCGTGTCGACATCCCGCAGTCTCACCCTGCCCCCGAGGCCCTGCAACGGCTGGGCGACTTGCTGGCCGAGGCGCAGCGCCCCCTGCTGCTGCTCGGCGGCCCCGGCTGGAGCGCCGAGGGCCGCGCCGCCATCGAGCGCTTCGCGGTGCGCCACGCCCTGCCCGTGGCCTGCGCCTTCCGCCGCCAGGACCTGTTCGACAACCGGCATCCGCAGTACGTGGGCGAAGTCGGCATCGGCGTCAACCCGGAGCTCGCCAAGACCGTGCGCGAGGCCGACCTGCTGATCGCGGTGGGGACCCGACTGGGCGAGATCGTCACCAGCGGCTACACGCTGCTCGAGGTGCCGGTGCCGCAGCAGCGGCTGGTGCATGTGCTGCCCTGCGCGGAGGAACTGGGCCGCGTGTACCAACCGACCCTGAAGGTGCTCGGCGACGTCTCGCCCTTCGCCATCGCGGCGGCCGAGCTGGCGCCGGCCGCTGCGCCTGCCTGGCGGGCATGGCTCGGACAGCTGCGCGGTCAGTACGAGCGCTACACGACGCCGCCGCCGCGTGCCGTCGCGCTCGACCCGGCCCGCGTCATCGAGGTGCTGCGCGACACGCTCGCGCCCGATGCCATCCTCACCAACGGCGCCGGCAACTACAGCGCCTGGGCGCATCGCTACTACCCCTTCTCACGGGCGCATTCGCAGCTGGCGCCGACCAGCGGCGCCATGGGCTACGGCGTGCCGGCTGCGATCGCGGCCAAGCTCCAACACCCGGAGCGCCAGGTGATCTGCCTGGCGGGCGACGGCTGCTTCCTGATGACGTCGCAGGAGCTGGCGACGGTGAAGCGCCATGACCTGGGCATCGTCTTCATCGTGTTCAACAACGGCATATACGGAACGATCCGCATGCACCAGGAAGTGAACTACCCGGGCCGCCCGATCGGCACCGACCTGTGCAACCCCGACTTCGTGGCCTATGCGCAGTCCTTCGGCCTGCGTGCAGAGCGCGTGGCGCGCAGCGAGGACTTCGCGCCGGCCCTGGTGCGGGCGCTCGCCGCAGGGGGTGCGGCACTGATCGAGCTGGTGATCGAGCCCGAGGTCCTGACACCCCGCGCGAGCCTGAGCGAGTTGCGCGAGAAGGCGCTGCGCGCAGCGGCCTGAGCCCATTTTTTCGACCACAAGGAGACAAGACATGAACCGACTGCTGCGGGCCTCGGCCCTGGCGGCATGGGGCGCCTGCGCGCTTGCGCATGCCCAGCCTGCCACCGACTTCCCTTCACGCCCGATCAGGATCGTCGTGCCCTTCGCCGCGGGCGGCGCCACCGACGTGATCGCCCGGGTGGTCGGCCAGAAGGTCGCCGACCAGCTCGGCCAGCCGGTGGTGGTCGACAACAAGGCCGGCGCCAGCGGCAACATCGGCGCGGTCACGGTGGCACGCGCGGCACCCGACGGCTACACCATCCTCATGGCGACCTCCAGCCACGCGATCAACGCCACGCTGTACAAGAAGCTCGACTACAGCCTGACGCAGGACTTCGCGGCGCTGTCCAACCTGGCGTCGGTGCCGCTGGTGCTGGTAGTGAACCCCGGCGTGCCGGCCAAGAGCGTGCGCGAGCTGGCCGACTTCGCGAAAGCGCAGGGCGACAAGGTCAACTTCGCCTCCGGCGGCACCGGCACGGCGTCGCACCTGGCGGGCGAGCAGTTCAACACGATGGCCGGCACGCGCATGCTGCACGTGCCCTACAAGGGCGGCGCGGTCGCGCAGACCGACCTCATCGGCGGACAGGTGCAGGCGATGTTCGCCAACCTGCCCGAAGTACTGACGCAGGTGCAGGCCGGCAAGCTGCGGCCGCTGGCCATCACGGGCAAGTCGCGGCGCCCCAACCTGCCGGACGTCCCCACCTTCGCCGAAGCGGGCTACCCGCAGATGGACGCACGCTCGTGGTTCGGCCTGTTCGCGCCAGCCGGTACGCCGGCACCCGTCGTGGCGAAGCTCTCGGCCTCGATCGCGCAAGCCGTGGCCGATCCCGCCGTGCAGGCACGCCTCAAGGAACTCGGCGCGGACCCGATCGGCGACCGGCACGAGGCCTTCCAGCCCTTCGTCGCCCAGGAAGTGAAGCGCTGGGGAGCGCTGGTGGAGCGCTCCGGCGCCAACGCCGACTGACGCGCGCCCAGACATCCCGATCGAACTACAAAGGAGACATCACCATGCCATCGAAGAACCACCGCGGCCTCGCCCGCCTGTCGCTCGCTGTCGTCGCCAGTCTGGCCCTGCTGGGCACGGCGCACGCGGCGACCACGCTCAAGTTCGCGCACTTCGCCGCGGAGTCGCACCCGGCCCACATCGCTGCACTCCAGTTCAAGAAGAACGTGGAATCGCGCACCAGCGGCGAGGTGCGCATCGAGCTGTACCCGGCCAACCAGCTCGGCTCGCCGCCCGACCAGCTGGAGCAGACGACGGTCGGCGTGATCGACATGAACCTGCCGACGCAGGGCGGGCTGGACAAGTACGAGAAGGCCTTCGCCACGGTGATGACGCCCTATGCCTTCAGCGACTATGCGCAGGCGCATCGGGTGCTCGACGGCCCCTTCCACGACTGGGTGGCGCCGCGCCTGGAGAAGAAGGGGCTGGTGCTGCTGTCGACCTGGGAGTACGGCTTTCGCAACGTGACCAACTCGAAGCGGCCGATCAACGGGCCGGAGGACATGAAGGGCTTGCGCCTGCGCACGCCGCCCGAGCTGCAAATCATCGCCGCCCTGGAGGCCACCGGCGCTTCGACAACGCAGATCGCGTTCCCCGAACTGTCGGCCGCGCTGAACCAGGGCGTGGTCGATGGGCAGGAGAACCCGATCGGCGTGACCTACCACTTCAAGCTCTTCGAGGTGCAGAAGCACCTGGCGCTGACACGCCACGTCTACAACAGCATGACGCACGTGATCAGCCAGTCGAGCTGGAAGAAGCTGACGCCGGCGCAGCAGTCGGTACTGCGCGAGGAAAGCCGCCTGTCGCGCGACCTGATGCGCAAGCTGGTGGCCGAGCAGGAGGCCACGGAGATCACCAAGATGGAGGCAGCCGGCGTCGCGGTGACGCGGCCGGACATCGCGAAGTTCCGTGCCGTCATGCAGCCAGCATACGAGCGGGTCGGCGCCTATGCGGGCAAGGACAACATGAAGACCTTCCTGGACATGCTGGCCGCCAAGTAAGGGCGGCTCGGAAAGACACCATGCAAGCATTCCTGGTCATGGGAGGGCTGCTCGCCCTCATCATGTTCGGCGTTCCCGTGGCGGTGGCGATCGGCGTCACGGCGATCAGCGCCTACATCTTCGCCGGCGAGGCGCAGGCCCTCACGATGATCGCGCAGCGCATGTTCGCCGCCTCGTCGGGCTTCACGCTGCTGGCCATCCCCTTCTTCATCCTGGCCGGTTCGCTGATGAACACCGGCGGCATCACCGACCGCATCTTCCGCTTCGCGCATGCGCTGGTCGGCCACTTCACCGGCGGTCTGGCGCAGGTCAACGTGGTGGGCAGCCTGATCTTCTCCGGCATGTCGGGCACGGCGGTCGGCGACGCGGCCGGCATGGGCCAGGTGGAGATCAAGGCCATGAACGACGCGGGCTTCGAGCCGAAGTTCTCCGCGGCCGTCACGGCGGCTTCGGCCACCATCGGCCCGGTGTTTCCGCCCAGCGTGCCGATGGTGATCTTCGGCGGGCTGACGGGCGTGTCGGTGGTGCAGCTGTTCATCGCCGGCATCGTTCCCGGGCTGCTGCTGACCGTCGCGCTGATGGCCGCGGTCTGGGTCGTGTCCAAGCGTCGGCGCTACCCGATCGAGCGCCGCGCGAGCCTGAAGGAATTGGGCGATGCGTTCAAGGGCGCGGCCCTGCCGATGCTGGCGCCCGTCATCATCATCGGCGGCCTGATCAGCGGCCTGTTCACGCCCACCGAAGGCGGCGTCGTCGCGGTGCTGTACTGCCTGGTGCTCGGCATGTTCGTCTACAAGGAGATCAAGCCGTCGGACCTGCCGGCCATCCTCTGGAACGCGATCGAGCACAGCGTGCGGGTGCTGTTCATCATTGCCGCTGCGGGTTACCTCACCTGGTTCCTGGTGCACAAGCGCATCCCCGACGCTGTGATCCAGAGCGTCATGTCGGTGTCGACGGTGCCGTGGCAGGTCATCGCGCTGATCATCCTCGTGCTGGTCGCGCTCGGGCTGTTCCTGGAGGGTGTCGCGGTCATCATCCTTACTGTCCCGATCTTCATGCCGATCGTGACCCAGATCGGCCTGGACCCGGTGCAGTTCGGCATGCTGATGGTGATGTGCTCGATGATCGGGCTCGTCACGCCGCCGGTGGGCATCCTGCTCTTCGCGGTGAGCAGTGTCTCCGGTGTGAAGGTGGGCGCCATCGTCTCGGAGCTCTGGCCCATGCTCATCGCCATCTGTGTCGTGACGCTCATGGTCGCCTACTGGCCGGCCGTCTCCCTGTGGCTGCCGAGGGCGATGCTGTGAGCGGCGGTCTCTTGGCCCGCCTCGACCGCGCACTGGGGCTGCTGCTGCGTGCCTTCTCGATCGCCTGCCTGGTCGCCCTCACCCTGCTGCTGGCGCTCAACATCGTCAGCCGCGCGACCGGCCTGTTCGGCATGAACTGGTTCGACGAAGTGGTCGCCACTGTCTTCGCCTGGCTGGTGTTCATCGGCGCCTGCGCCCTGTGGCGGGAGCGCCAGCATTTCGCGATCAGCCTGCTGTCCGATGCCCTGAAGGGCCGCCGCCTCGCAGGCGTCCACCAGCTCGCCATCTCGCTGCTGGGCCTGCTCTTCGCCGTCGTGCTGATGGTGTACGGTGCGCGCTTCGTCGACCGCACGACCGCGACCACGCCGGTGCTGGAACTGCCGCAGGCCTGGGCATACGCCTGCCTGCCCATCGCCGGCGCGCTCATGACGCTCTATGCGCTGCGCGACGTGTGGCTCGCATGCCAGGCGCTTCGCCCGAACGCCGCCGACTCCACCGACAACGGCATACGGACGCGGTAGTCGGCCTCAGCCATTCCCGATTTCAAACAACCACAAAGGCACCTCATGCTCTACGACCTCCGCACCTACACCTGCACGCCAGGCAAGATCAAGAAACACCTGGCGCTCTATGCCGAGCACGGCTTCGACGTGCAACGACGCCATCTGGGCGAGCCGGTGGTCTACCTGCAGACCGAGACCGGCGACGTCAACAGCTACGTCCACATCTGGGCCTACGACGATGCGGCCGACCGCGCCCGCAAGCGCGCGGCCCTGCAGGCCGACCCTGAATGGGCGAAGTACCTGGTACTCAGCGCCGAAGCCGGCTACCTGATGTCGCAGAACAACCGCCTGATGACGCCGGTCCCCTTCTTCTCGCCGAAGCCTTGAGAGCTCGCCCGGATCCGACCATGCAGAACTACCGTCAGCTCTTCGATCTCAGTGGCAGGACCGCCGTGGTGCTTGGCGCCTCGTCCGGCATCGGGCAGGCGTCGGCCCACGCGCTCGGCTCGCTGGGGGCCCACGTGATCTGTGCCGACCGCGATGCCGAAGGCGCCCGGGCCACGGCCGACGACATCGCCCGATCGGGCACCGGCTCGGCCGAATGGCGCGCCACGGACGCGGCCAGCGGCGCAGACATCGCCGCCCTCGCCGCGCACGCGCTGGCCGCGCGCGGGCGGGTCGACATCGCCGTGTCGACACCGGCGCTCAACATCCGCAAGCTCATCGTCGACTACACCGAGGAAGAGTTCGACCAGGTGATGAACCTGAACCTGCGCGGCGCGTTCCACTTCATGCGCGCCTTCGGCCGGCCGATGATGGCGCAAGGCAGCGGCAGCCTGGTGCTGTGCTCGTCGATGCGGGCCGTGACGATCGAGCCCGGCCTCGGCATCTACGCCGCGACCAAGGCCGGCATCGAGCAGATGGTCAAGGGCTTCGCGTCGGAGGTCGGCAGCTACAACGTGCGCGTCAACGCCGTGATGCCAAGCGTGATCGAGACGCGACTGACGGCCCCGCTGAAAGAACGCCGCGACATCTACGACACCTACGCCGCACACACCGTGTTCAACCGCTGGGGACAGCCGTCCGAAGTAGGTGCGGCTGTGGCGTTCCTGGCATCGGACGCGGCGAGCTACATCACGGGCAGCTCGCTGTCAGTGGATGGCGGCTGGACCGCGATCGACGGGCCGCCGACCGGGTTGACGCAGACGCGACCGTCGACCTGAACTTGGCGCCGAGTGGGGGCGGATGGGCCACGGACGGCGAGTCGGCGAAACTACCGGTTGCCTTGCACTCTTCGCCCGGAGCCCCTTTGTCATCCAAAGCCTTTCGCATCGCCCTCGCCGCGTCGGCTGCCGCCGTCGGCGGCATCGCGACCTACTGGACGCTTCTCGCCACGCGGCAGGGGCACATCCTCTTCAACGCCCGCAAGCTGCCGGTCGTGCCGCTGTCCGATGATTTCTCGACCTACTCGCACCCGGTGCCGGGCGGCATGGTGCGCGGCTACGTCTACCACCCGCACGGCGAAGCCGCGTTGCAGGATCTGTTCATCTACTTCGCGGGCCGCGGCGAGGACGTGCGCGCCACGGCCAAAGCGCTGACGTGGCTGCCGACGGGCTTCGGCTTCGCGGCGATCAACTACCGCGGCGTCGCCGACTCCCAGGGGCACCCGTCGGAGATCGCCTCGGTGGAGGACGCCAACCAACTCGCCAGGCACCTGCGCCGCGCCTTCCCGCAGGCGCGCCTGCACGTCGTGGGCCGCAGCCTGGGCACGGGCGTGGCGATCCAGCTGGTGGCGCGGCAGGACTTCGCGAGCCTGCAGCTGATCACGCCCTACGACTCGATGCTGGAAGTGGCCAAGCGGCGCTTTCCGCTGGTGCCGCTGTCGCTGCTGCTGCGCCATCGCTTCGATTCGCTCAGGCACAGCCGGGAGGTCGCGGCCAAGACGCAAGTGCTGCTGGCCCCCAACGACGACGTGGTGCTGCCGGAGCGCTCGCAGAAGCTCATCGACGCCTGGCCCACGCCGGTTCACGTGCAGACGGTGGCGGGTTCCGACCACCACAACATCATGGGGCTGGAAGCGACCTGGCTGTACCTGGTCGACTTCGCGCTGACGGCGGTGCTGCCCGAGCCCAAGGCGGCGTGACGATCATGGCCCGTTGGACCTTCCTGTTGATCGCCGCGGCCACGGCCCTCGGCGCACCCACCCTGGCGGCCCCGCAGTCCATGAGCTGCAATGGCTATCTCGTCGGCAAGGGCGAGTCGCCGGTGTCGCTGCTCCAGAAATGCGGCGAGCCGATCTACCGGCAGAACGTGTGCGTCTCGATGTTGCAGCTGGGCTGGGTGGTGACGCCCAATCGTGGCAGCGGCCCGCAGGCCATTCTGGCGAACCAATGCGTCCCCATGGAAGAGTGGACGTACGACCGAGGGCCGGGCGCCTTCTTCGGCATCGTCCGCATCTACAACGGCACGATCGAATCCGTGCGCGACGGCGACCGCAGCCGGTAGAACGTCGACGGCCTGACAAGCAGGGCGACACCTCGGGTGTCGACACAAAATTGTCACGCAAACCTGCAATCATTCGACTATTATCGAATCATGGAATCAAACGACGTCGTGCGCTCCCTCGCCGCCTTGGCCCAGCCCGTGCGCCTGCAGGTATTTCGTTGCCTGGTCGTGGCCGGCCCCGAGGGGCTGACTCCGGGCGCCCTGGTCGAAGCCATCGGCGTCCCGGCCACCAGCCTGTCGTTCCATCTCAAGGAGCTGACGCACGCCGGCCTCGTCTCGCAGGAGCGGCAGGGCCGCAACCTCATCTACCGCGCCGCCTTCGAGCAGATGAATGCGCTGCTCGGCTACCTCACGGACAACTGCTGCCAGGGCGAGGCCTGCGTAGCCTCGAGCGGTTCTCTTCGTTGCTGACCTCCCCCAACCCACCGACCCTCATGACCACCCCACTCCACAACGTGCTGTTCATCTGCACCGGCAATTCCGCCCGGTCCATCCTTGCCGAAGGGCTGCTCAACCAGCTGGGCGGCAAGCGGTTCAAGGCCTTCTCGGCCGGCAGCCATCCCAAGGGCGCGGTCCATCCGCTGGCGCTGGAAACGCTGCGCACGCTTCGCATCGAAGACCGCGGCTACAGCAGCAAGAGCTGGGGTGAGTTCGCGAAAGACGGCGCGGCGGCGATGGATTTCGTGATCACCGTCTGCGACCAGGCTGCGGGCGAGATGTGCCCGGTGTGGCCGGGCCAGCCGATCACGGCGCACTGGGGCCTGCCGGACCCAGCTGCGGTGGAAGGCACCGAGGAAGAGAAGAAGCGGGCCTTCATGGACACGGCCGTGACGCTCAAGCGCCGCATCGAGTTCATGCTTTCGCTGCCGATGGACAAGCTGGAGCGCATGGCCATCCAGCACGAGATGCGCGAGATCGGGGCGCGCAAGTGACGACGAGTCACAAGCACGCTGCGGTGGAAGCCAGCCGATGCTGACAGCCATCCTCATCTTCATCTTCACGCTCGTCCTGGTCATCTGGCAGCCCAGGGGGCTAGGCATCGGCTGGAGCGCGTCGCTCGGCGCTGTGATCGCGCTGATCTTCGGCGTCGTTCAACTGAGCGACATCCCGGTGGTCTGGGGCATCGTCTGGAACGCAACCGCCACCTTCGTGGCCGTGATCATCATCAGCCTGCTGCTTGATGAAGCCGGCTTCTTCGAGTGGGCCGCCCTGCACGTCGCACGCTGGGGTGGCGGCCGCGGGCGGCTGCTGTTCGCCTTCATCGTATTGCTCGGTGCCGCGGTGTCGGCATTGTTCGCCAACGACGGTGCGGCGCTGATTCTCACGCCCATCGTCATGGCGATGCTGGTCGCGCTGGGCTTCACGCCGGCGGCGACGCTGGCCTTCGTCATGGCGGCTGGCTTCATCGCCGACACCGCCAGCCTGCCGCTGATCGTCTCGAACCTGGTGAACATCGTCTCGGCGGACTTCTTCAAGATCGGCTTCGACGCGTACGCCGCGGTGATGGTGCCGGTCAACGTGGCCTCGGTGCTGGCCAGTCTGGCGGTGCTGATGCTGTACTTCCGGCGCGGCATCCCCGCCACCTACGACGTGGGCCAACTCAAGGCGCCGTCGGCCGCGATCAAGGACCCGGCGACCTTCCGTGCGGGCTGGGTCGTGCTGGTTCTGCTGCTCATCGGCTTCTTCGGCCTGGAGCCGCTGGGCGTGCCGGTGAGCGCGGTGGCTGCGGTCGGTGCCGTCCTGTTGCTGGCGGTGGCGGCACGCGGCTCGGCGATCAGCACGGGCAAGGTGCTGCGCGGCGCGCCGTGGCAGATCGTGGTCTTCTCGCTCGGCATGTATTTGGTCGTCTATGGACTGCGCAACGCGGGCCTCACCGACCGCATCGCCGGGCTGCTGAACGTCTTCGCGCAGAGCGGCGTCTGGGGCGCGGCGATGGGCACCGGCTTCCTGACGGCGCTGCTGTCGTCGGTGATGAACAACATGCCCACCGTGCTGATCGGCGCGCTGTCCATCGATGCGTCGAGCGCCACTGGCGTGGTGAAGGAAGCGATGATCTACGCCAACGTGATCGGCTGCGACCTCGGCCCGAAGATCACGCCCATCGGCAGCCTGGCCACGCTGCTCTGGCTGCACGTGCTGGCGAAGAAGGGCACCACCATCGCATGGGGCTACTACTTCAAGGTCGGACTCGTGCTGACCGTGCCGGTGCTGTTCGTGACCCTGGCCGCGCTGGCCCTCCGACTCGGCTGAAACCCAAACAATCTCCTTTCATCGACCCCCATGACCGACATCACGATCTATCACAATCCCGCCTGCGGCACCTCCCGCAACGTGCTCGCGCTGATCCGCAATTCCGGCGAAGCACCGACCGTGATCGAGTACCTCAAGACCCCGCCCGACCGCGCCACGCTGGAGCGCCTGATCGCCGAGATGGGCGTGCCCGTGCGCGACGTGCTGCGTCAGAAGGGCACGCCCTACGACGAGCTCGGCCTCGGCGACGCGACGTGGACCGATGCACAGCTCGTCGACTTCATGCTGCAGCACCCGATCCTGATCAACCGTCCCATCGTGGTCACGCCGCTGGGCACCCGGCTGTGCCGGCCGTCTGAGGCGGTGCTCGACATCCTGCCCCAGCCGCAGCAGGGCGCGTTCGCCAAGGAAGACGGCGAGGCGGTGGTCGACGCGAAGGGGCAGCGTGTCGACAAGGCCTGAGCTTCCCAACATCGACGCCGGGCTGTTCCACAAAGCGGATCTGCAGCGGCTGCACCCGACCGAACGCGCCAACCACGCGCCGCGCATCCTGCTGCTCTACGGTTCGCTGCGCGAGCACTCGTACAGCCGCCTGCTGACCGAAGAGGCGGCCCGCCTGCTGCAGGCCCTGGGCGCGGTGCCGCGCATCTTCGATCCGCGCGGCCTGCCGATGCCGGACGACGCGCCCGACGATCACCCGAAGGTGCAAGAGCTGCGCGACCTGGCGCAATGGTCCGAAGGCATGGTCTGGACATCGCCCGAGCGCCACGGCGCGATGACCGGCATCATGAAGGCGCAGATCGACTGGATTCCCTTGTCCATCGGGGCGGTGCGGCCCACGCAGGGCAAGACGCTGGCGGTGATGGAGGTGTCGGGCGGCTCGCAGTCCTTCAATGCCGTCAACCAGCTGCGGGTGCTCGGGCGCTGGATGCGCATGATCACCATCCCCAACCAGTCCTCGGTCGCCAAGGCCTTCCTGGAGTTCGACGGCGCCGGCCGCATGAAGCCGTCGGCGTACTACGAGCGCGTGGTCGACGTGATGGAAGAGCTGGTGAAGTTCACCCTGCTCACCCGCGATGCGGCCGGCTACCTGGTGGACCGCTACAGCGAGCGCAGGGAGAGCGCGGAGCAGCTCTCGGCACGGGTCAATCAGCGCTCGATCTGATGCCTCTCTCCGGCCGGTCGTCTGTCGTCGTTGCTTTGAAGACCGCCGCGCAATGAGCCATGACGTGATCATCATCGGCGGAGGCCAGGCGGCCCTGTCCGTCGCCTACTTCCTGCGGCGCACCGCGCGTTCCGTGCTCATCCTCGACGCGGAAGACCAGGGCGGAGGGGCCTGGCAGCATGCGTGGGATTCGTTGCGGCTCTTCTCGCCGGCCGCGTGGAGTTCCATTGCAGGCTGGCCGATACCGAGCACCGGCTCGACTTATCCGAGCCGCGACGATGTCGTGGCGTACCTGCGGGCCTACGAGGCGCGATACGCGTTCGAGATCGAGCGTCCCGTGTGGGTCCGGTCCGTGGTTCGGACACCAACGGGGTTCGAGGTGCGCTCCGACGACCGCGTCTGGTCGGCCCCAGCCGTCGTCAGTGCGACCGGCACCTGGCGCCAGCCCTTCATCCCCGACTACCCGGGCCGGGACGCTTTCCGCGGCGTACAACTCCATTCGGCGCAGTACCGTCACCCCGAGCCGTTCACCGGACAGCGCGTGCTGGTCGTCGGCGGCGGAAACTCGGGCGCGCAGATTCTGGCGGAGGTCTCGACCACGGCCGCCGAGGCGGTCTGGGTCACCCCGGACGAACCGTCCTTCCTGCCGGACGAGGTCGATGGCCGCGTTCTGTTCGAGCGCGCGACCGCACGGTGGCGCGCCATGCGGGAAGGCCGCAGCATCGACGCGCTGCCCGGCGGGCTGGGGGAGATCGTCATGGTTCCGCCGGTGGTCGATGCGAGGCGCCGCGGCGTTCTGAAGGCGGTGCGCCCCTTCGTCCGGATGACCGCCGATGGCGTTGTCTGGCGCGACGGAACAACCTCCGCATTCGATGCCGTCATCTGGTGCACGGGGTTCCGCCCGTCCCTCGATCACCTGACGGGTCTGGGCTTCACCGGCGACGCGCCCCCGGCGGTCGAGGGCACACGCTCGTCGAGCGTGCCCGGGCTGTGGTTCGTGGGTTACGGGGAATGGACGGGCATGGCCTCGGCCACGCTGGTCGGCGTCATGCGATCGGCGAAGGAGACGGCGATCGAGATCGACGGCTATCTGTAGGCCGCAAGACGCATTCGCCGCAGACGCCGCTCAAAGAATCAGCAACGCCCGGAAGTCATTCACGTTCGTGTGCGTCGGCCCCGTGACCAGCAGGTCGCCGATCGCATCGAAGTACCCGTAGGCGTCGTTGCGGTCGAGGTGGTCGGCGAGCTTGCGGCCCTGCGCCGTGGCGCGCGCCAGCGTGTCGGGCGTGACGAAGGCGCCGGCGTTGTCTTCCACGCCGTCGATGCCGTCGGTGTCGGCCGCGAGCGCCCACACGTCGGGCTGGCCCGCCAGCGCGCCGGCCAGGCCCAGGCAGAACTCGCCGGCGCGGCCGCCGCGGCCCTTGGCCTGGCCGGGCTGGCGCGGTCGGATCGTCACCGTGGTCTCGCCGCCCGAGAGGATCACGCAGGGCTTCGCGAAGGGCGTGCCGCGCAGCGCGACCGCACGGGCCAGCGCGCCATGCACCTTGCCGACCTCGCGCGATTCGCCTTCCATCTCGTCGCTCAGGATGTGCGCATCGATACCCGCCGCGCGTGCGGCGTCGGCCGCCGCTTCGAGCGATTGCTGCGGTGTCGCGATCAGGTGCGTGGTGTGGCCCTGGAACACGGCGTCGGACGGCTTCGGTGTTTCGAGCGCACCGCGTTCCAGTTGTGCACGCACCGGCGCGGGCACGGCGATGCCGTAGCGGTCGAGGATCGCCATCGCGTCGGCGCAGGTGGTGGCGTCGGGCACCGTGGGGCCGCTGGCAATGACGGCCGGGTCGTCTCCCGGCACGTCGCTGATCGTGAGCGTCACCACCTGCGCCGGCGCACAGGCCGCCGCCAACCGGCCGCCCTTGATGCGCGACAGGTGCTTGCGCACGCAGTTCATCTCGCCGATGTGGGCGCCGCTCTCCAACAGTTGCTTGTTGATGCGCTGCTTGTCTTCGAGCGTCAGCCCGTCGGCCGGCAGCGTGAGCAGTGCCGAACCGCCGCCGGAGATCAGGCACAGCACCAGGTCGTCGGCCGTGAGGCCTTCGGTCAGTGCCAGGATGCGCTCCGCTGCCTTCAACCCGGCCGCGTCGGGCACGGGGTGTGCGGCCTCCACGATCTCGATGCGCGACGCCAGCCCCTCCGGGCGAGGTGGGATGTGGCCGTAGCGCGTGACGACCAGGCCCGACAGCGGCGCCTCGGCCGGCCACAGCGCCTCAAGCGCCTGCGCCATCGAGCCGCCGGCCTTGCCGGCGCCCAGCACCAGCGTCCGGCCCTTGGGCGGCTTCGGCAGGTGCGGCGCCATGCTCGCCAGCGGCAGCGCGCGTTCGACGGCGACGCCGTACAGATGCGCGAGAAATTCGCGCGGCGATGTGCGCGCATCGGGCACGCCGGGCACTTTGGAAGAAGGGTTCGGTGCGATCATTTGCGTTGTCTCCACGCTCTATTCTGTCTGCTCGCGCCATGACCACCCTGCTCATCCGCAACGCGACCTGCGTCGCCACCTTCGACGACATGCGCACCGAGTGGCGTGACGCATCGGTCTTCGTGCGCGAGAACCGCATCGAGGCGATCGGCCCGGCAGCCGACCTGCCGCAGACCGCCGATGAGGTGATCGACGCGCGCGGCCACCTCGTCGTGCCGGGGCTGGTGAACACGCACCATCACATGTACCAGTCGCTCACGCGGGCGATCCCCGCGGTGCAGGACGCGGAGCTGTTCTCGTGGCTGCGTGGCCTGTACCCGATCTGGGCCGGGCTCACGCCGGAGATGGTGCATGTGTCGACGCAGGTCGCCATGGCCGAACTGCTGCTGTCGGGCTGCACCACCAGCAGCGACCACCTCTACATCTACCCCAACGGCGTGCGGCTGGACGACAGCATCGACGCGGCGCGCGAGATCGGCATGCGCTTCGTGGCGACGCGCGGCAGCATGAGCGTCGGCGCCTCGCAAGGCGGCCTGCCGCCGGACCGCGTGGTCGAGCGCGAAGACGCCATCCTGGCCGACACGCAGCGCCTCATCGAAAGGCACCACGACGCCGCGCACGGCGCGATGGTGAACGTGGCGGTGGCGCCCTGCTCGCCCTTCAGCGTGAGCCGTGACCTGATGCGCGAATCGGCTGCGCTCGCTCGCTCGTTCAAGGGACAAGGCGTGCGCCTGCACACCCACCTGGCCGAGAACGACCACGACATCGCCTACAGCCGCGAGAAGTTCAACTGCACGCCCACCGAGTACGCGCAGGACCTGGGCTGGCTCGGCCACGACGTGTGGCATGCGCACTGCGTGAAGCTCGACGCCGCCGGCATCGCGCTCTTCGCGAAGACGAAGACCGGCGTCGCGCACTGCCCCTGCAGCAACATGCGGCTCGCCTCCGGTATCGCGCCCATCCGCCGCATGCTCGACGCGGGCGTGCCGGTGGGTCTGGGCGTCGACGGCAGCGCGAGCAACGACGGCGCACACATGGTGAACGAGGCCCGGCAGGCCCTGCTGCTGGCGCGTGTGGGCCGATCGCTCGAGCCCTTCGGCTGTGACCATGGCCCGTCGGAAATGACGGCACGCGACGCGCTCGCCATCGCCACGCGCGGCGGTGCCGAGGTGCTGGGCCGAACCGACATCGGCCATCTGGCGCCGGGCATGTGCGCCGACCTGGCGATGTTCGACCTGAACACCGTCGCGTTCGCCGGCGGTGCGGTGCACGACCCGGTGGCGAGCCTGCTGCTGTGCGCCAGCCCGCAGGCGGCCTATACGGTGGTCAACGGGCGGGTGGTGGTGCGGGAGGGGCAACTCACCACGGTGGATCTCGGTCCACTGGCGGAACGGCACAACCGTTTGGCGAGGCTTCTTGCTGCAGTCTGAGATGTCGGAGCACTGAGGTCTCGCAGCGGGCGCATGCCGGCGGGGTGCACTGCTTCGTTCGTGTCCCCCGGCCTGCGGCCTCCTCCTTGACCTCACTGCGCAGTACACCCCACCGGCCTGCGCCTGGACGCGGCCGTGGTCGATCACTCTGAGCGACACAGCGTGCCCAAGGCCGAGGGTGGTGGGTGACTCCTGCAGCGAAGTAAAGGAGGAGCCGAAGGCGGGGGACATGAGCGGAAGGAGTTACCCACCGCCCTCGAGCCCGCCACAAGCGGCAACCCGAAATTACTGCGTCTTAGCCCCCGCCTCGAACCACCGCCCAATCAACGCCCGCTCCGCATCCGTGATGCCGGTCGCGTTGTTCATGGGCATGATCTTCGTGACCACCGCCTGCTGATAGACAGCTTGCGCGTGCAGTGCGACCTGGTCGGGCGTATCGAGCCGCACGTTCTTCATCTGCACCGCCGCGCCGTGGCACATGTAGCAGCGCTGCTCGAGCACCTTCTGCACATCGCCGAATGCGACCTTCGGGGCCACCGCGCCAGGCGCGGGTGCGGCGACGGGTTCGGGCTTCATCCAGACGATGGTCAGGCCCAGCACGGCGATGCCGACCATCGCGTAGGGCAGCGGGTTCTTCGCGTTGCCCAGCTTGAAGCGGTGCCGCACCACGAAGAACTGCCGAATGGCCGCGCCGCCGAGCATGATCAACAGCAGGACGATCCAGTTGTACTTGTGCGTGTAGGTGAAGCTGTAGTGGTTGCTCAACATCGCGAACAGCACCGGCAGCGTGAAGTAGGTGTTGTGCACGCTGCGCTGCTTGCCGCGCTGGCCGTGGATCGGGTTGACCGGCTTGCCCTGGCGCAGCAGCGCCACGTTCTCGCGCTGGCCGGGGATGATCCAGAAGAACACGTTGCCGCTCATGGTCGTGGCCATCATGGCGCCGACCAGCAGGAAGGCGGCGCGGCCGGCGAACCAGTGGCACGCCAGCCAGGCGGCGAAGGCGACGAAAAGCGCGACCAGCACGCCGACGATCGCGTCGCCGTGCTTGCGGCGGCCGAAGATCTGGCAGATGCCGTCGTAGACGATCCAGAACACGACGAAGAAGGCCAGCGCCACCGAGATGGCGGCGCCCGGCTGCCAGTCCATCTTGGACTTGTCGATGAGGTACGTGCTGGCGTTCCACAGATAGGACATCGTGAAGAGCGCGAAACCGGTGATCCACGTCGTGTAACTCTCCCAGTACGACCAGTGCAGGTGGTCCGGCAGCTTCTTGGGCGCCAGCGCGTACTTCTGCATGTTGTAGAAGCCGCCGCCGTGCACCGCCCATTGCTCACCGCCGACGCCCTTGTCGAGCGATTCGGCGTCCTGCGGTTTTTCGAGGCTGTTGTCCAGCATCACGAAGTAGAAGGAGGCGCCGATCCAGGCGATGGCGGTGATGACATGGACCCAGCGCAGCAGCAGGTTGGCCCAGTCGAGGTAGTAGCTTTCCATGCTCAACCTTGTCGGCGCGTGGGAGCGCCTTGTCGTTTTGGCCTGCTCACCACCGCGGGCGCTGTAAGCAGAAGAAGAGCCGCGAACGCAGGTCCTGAACAGGATCTGGCTCCGCTGCGGCATGGAGTTGTGAACCGAAGTGTATGCACTTTATCGGCCTTGGGGCCGTCATCGTCAGTCGCTGTCGATCGATTGCAACAACTGTGCCGCCACCGCGACGGCGATCACCTCCGGCTCCTTGCCGCCAATGCCAGGCACGCCGATCGGGCAGGTGATGCGGGCCATCTCCCCGGGAGAGAAGCCGCGCGCCTCCAGCCGGTGGCGGAAGGTCGCCCACTTCGTCTTGCTGCCGATCAGGCCGACGTAGGGCAGGTCGTTGCGCAGCCGCAAGCGATGCAGGCAGGCGATGACGATGTCGAGGTCCTCGGCATGGCTGAAGCTCATGATCAGCACCCGCGAGCCGGGGGCCAGGTCGTTGACGGCCGACTGCACCGGCTCGGAATGCTCAGTCTCGACCTGCGCGGGCACGGTGGACGGAAACACGCCTTCGCGGCTGTCGATCCAGCGCACGGCGAAAGGCAGCGTCACGAGCAGGCGAGCCAGGGCGGCGCCAACGTGGCCGCCGCCAAAGAGCGCCACCGGCTTCAGATGCGCGCCGAGTTCGTCGCGCAACGAAGTCACATCGGCAGCCTCGATGCGGCGGAACCGCAGGAAGACCACACCACCGCAGCACTGCCCCAGGCTCGGCCCGAGCGGGTAGCGCCGGACGCCGTCGATCGGCTCGCCGCCATCGAGCCAGGCGCGCGCTTCACGCACCGCCTGGAATTCGAGCTGGCCACCGCCGATGGTGCCGGTCAGCGTGTCGGGCCACACCGCCATCCAGGTCCCGGCCTCGCGCGGCACCGAGCCCTCGGTGGCCTCGACACGCACCAGCACGCCCGGCCCGAGGCCGAGCCGGTGCAGCAAGTCGTCGAGGGCCGGGTTCATGCCGTGGATTGTCCCGCGGGATGACGCCCGGTTACCGGGCTCGGTCGTATGCACGGTATAACCCCGGCGATGATTCGCAGCCCCTCAACGCGCCGCTTCGCCCTCGCCAGCGCCCTCTTCGCCACCCTGTGGCTCGCCGGTTGCGGCAGCAGCCCAACGGCCCCCGTCACCGGAACGGTGCCCGGTCAGCTCAGCGGCGCAACGCCGGAGCCCGGCCCGGCCAGCCGCACCGTGCCGCGCGCATCGACCGCCGCCAACCCGCGCGACTACCGCAAGGATGCGGCCCGCCACATCTACGACATCAACAAGGAGCGCATCTATTCGGGCAAGCTGCCGCCGGTGCTCTACGCAGTCGGCACGCTGCAGGTCAACCTGGACGCGCAGGGCAAGGTGCTGTCGATGCACTGGATGCGCGCGCCGCAGCACGCACCGGAAGTCATCGCGGAAATCGAGCGCACCGTGCTGGAAGCCTCGCCATTCCCGGTCGCCACGCAGCTCGGGCGCGTGACCTGGACCGACACCTGGCTGTGGGACAAGGGCGGCCACTTCCAGCTGGACACATTGACCGAAGGCCAGCTTTGACCCACCCCCGATGCGGCGCACTGCGTGTCGCCGCCGCCCCCTCAAGGGGGCGGCATCAGCGGCCTGGCAAAACCAGTTCCGCGATGCCCCTGGTCTTGGCCGCAACGGTTTCGACCGCAACGAGCCGAATGGGCGTATGAATCCTTTCAGGAGCCGCGGTAGGTGGA
>CALRYR010000010.1:0-20573 GCA_943372425.1 Variovorax sp. YR752
ACTTCTACGACAAGCTCGAGGTGCGCGACCCGGCCGAGCGCGAGGCCGACCTGCTCGCGGCACTGCCCAAGCAGTTGGTGCATGCGCAGACGGCGGCACCGGCCTTCGCGGAGATCCTGTCGGGCATCGATTGCGCCGCCATCACCAGCCGCGAAACGCTGGCGCGCCTGCCGGTCACGCGCAAGTCCGAGCTGCTGGAACGCCAGAAGCAGCAGCGCGCGAGCGACCCCTTCGGTGGCTTCAGCGCCACGGTGCGCGGCCCGGCGATGCTGCGCGTGTTCGCCAGCCCCGGCACCATCTACGAGCCCGAAGGCGCATCGCGCGACTACTGGCGCACTGCGCGCGCATTGCATGCCGCGGGCTTCCGCGCCGGCGACCTGCTGCACAACAGCTTCAGCTACCACCTGACGCCCGCGGGCTCGATCCTGGAGAGCGGCGCGCATGCCCTGGGCTGCACCGTGTTCCCCGGCGGCACCGGGCAGACCGAGCAGCAGCTCGAGGCCATGGTCGAGCTCAAGCCGGACGGCTACGTCGGCACGCCGAGCTTCCTGCGCATCCTGCTGGAGAAGGCGGCGGCGGCGAACGTGGCGCTGCCCAGCCTGACCCGCGCACTGCTCTCGGGCGAAGCCTTTCCGCCGAGCCTGCGCGACTGGCTGGCTGAGCGCGGCATCGACGGCAAACAGTGCTACGCCACCGCCGACCTGGGCCTGATCGCTTACGAGACCAGCGCGCGCGAAGGGCTGGTGCTCGACGAAGGCGTGCTGCTGGAGATCGTGCGCCCCGGCACGGGCGACCCTGTCCCCGACGGCGAGGTCGGCGAGGTCGTCGTGACCACCTTCAACCGCGACTACCCGCTGGTGCGCTTCGGCACCGGCGACCTCTCCGCCGTGCTGCCCGGCCCCTGCCCGACCGGCCGCACCAACACCCGCATCCGGGGCTGGCTCGGCCGCGCCGACCAGACGACCAAGGTGCGCGGCATGTTCGTGCATCCGGGCCAGGTCGCGTCCGTGATCAAGCGTTTCCCGGCCGTGCTGCGTGCCCGCCTGGTGGTCGAAGGCGAGATGGCCGACGACCGCATGACGTTGCACGTCGAGACCGCGGACGACGCGACGCTCGAACCCCGCGTCGCCGAAGCCATGCGCGACGCGACCAAGCTGCGCTGCGACATCGTGCGCGTGGCACCGGGCACGCTGCCGAACGATGGCAAGGTGATCGAGGACGCGCGAAGCTACAAGTAGGCGTCTTGCACCGCGGCCACATGAAATGTGTATAGTTCGTATACGTTTCATACAAAGGCCTTCGATGGGTATCGTCAAGATTTCAGACCTGATGCACGAGAACCTGCGTGTCGCAGGGAACGCACTGAGCAGGTCCATCAACGCGCAGGCGGAGCACTGGATGCGGGTCGGCATGCTGACCGAGATGCATCCCGAGCTGGACCACCGGGAGATCTGCCAGTTGTTGATACGGGCCGAACTCGCGGGAGGCCTGGACATCACCATGGCTGCCACGCCACAACCACGCAAGGCCCGCGAGGCAGTGGCGGGCAAGCACTGATGGCGCACGGCGTCCCCATCAAATCCGCCGAGGAACTGGAGATGACGCGGCGGGCCGGCCGCCTCGCCGCAGAAGTGCTCGGCATGATCGAAGCCCACGTCGTGCCGGGGGTGAGCACCGAGACGCTCGACCAGATATGCCATGACCACATCGTGAATGTGCAGGGCGCCGTCCCCGCCAACGTGGGGTATCAGGGCTATCCGAAGACCATCCTCACCTCCGTCAACCAGGTGGTGTGCCACGGCATCCCCTCTGCAACCAAGGTCCTGAAGAAGGGCGACATCGTCAACATCGATGTGGCGGTCATCAAGGACGGCTGGTTCGGGGACACCAGCCGCATGTACTTCGTCGGCGAACCCAGCACCCTGGCGCGACGGCTGGTGGAGACGACGTACGAAGCCCTGCTCGCCGGCATCCGACAAGTGAAGCCCGGTGCGACGCTGGGCGATGTGGGCCATGCCATCCAGTCGGTCGCACAACGCGAGCACTTCAGCGTGGTGCGCGAGTACTGCGGGCACGGCATCGGGCAGATCTACCACGACGACCCACAGGTGCTGCACTACGGGCGTCGCGGAGACGGGCTCCCGCTCGAGGCGGGAATGGTCTTCACCATCGAGCCGATGCTCAACGCAGGCCGACGCGAGACCCGTCAATTGCCGGATGGGTGGACGGTCGTGACGAAGGACCGGTCGCTGTCCGCGCAGTGGGAACACATGGTCGCGGTCACGCCCGAGGGCTACGAGGTGTTGACGCCCTGGCCGGGCGGCACGGGTCCCTACGCGCCGGCCTGAAGCGCCAGGGGCGTCTAGCCTTGCGGCCGCGCACGCAGCGCATCGACCTCCGCCTGCAGCACCTCCAGCCTTTCCCGAAGCGGGCGAACCGCCTCGGTGACCTGTTCCTCCGTGAAGCGCGGCGTGATGTGCTGCGGGCAGTTCCAGTCGAAGGCCTCCAGCCGCACGCGGAAGACGCGCTCGAGCTTGCCCTTGTAGCCCGGCACCGTCACCAGTTCGGTGAGGGCCGGGTCGGCATCCAGCGCGACGGCCTCGATGTGCGCGTAGATCTTCAGGCGTGCGCGATGGGCATAGTCCATCAGGAACAGGCTCGCGCGGTCGGTGGCCGCGAGGTTGCCGGTGCTGATGTACTGGCGGTTGCCGCGGTAGTCGGCGAAGGCCAGCGTCCGGTCGTCGACCACCTTGAGAAAGCCGCGCGGGCCGCCGCGGTGCTGGACGTAGGGCCACCCCGTTTCCGACACCGTGGCCAGGTAGAAGCTGTCGCGCTCGGCGATGAAGGCAGCCTCGTTCTCGGTGAAGCGGTCGAACTCGCGGTGCCCCTTGAAGTCCTGCCACAGGTGATCGGCGCCCATCGACGCCTGCGCCGCCCGCACGCTGGGTGTCGATGCGATGTCCATGAAACCGTATGCCATGCCAACCTCCAATCGATGAGGGTTCGATGGTGCGCCCTTCCATCCAATTAGATAATCTACCAATTTCAGGAAACTCTCTCCCGAATTTTGGAAGGATGATCGATGGACCGCCTGGAAGCCATGTCGATGCTGGTGTCGGTCACCGAGACAGGCAGCCTGTCGGCCGCGGCGCGCCGTTTGCGGGTGCCGCTGGCCACGCTGAGCCGCAAGATCTCGGAGCTGGAGTCACGGCTGGGCGCACGCCTGCTGATACGCACCACGCGCAAGCTCACGCTGACCGATGCGGGCGTGGCCTACGTCGCCGCGGCCCGCCGCATCCTCGAACAGGTCGAGGAGGCCGAGCACGCCGCCGCCGGCGAATTCACCGAGCCCAAGGGCGAACTGGTCGTGACCGCGCCGGTCATGTTCGGCCGTCTGCACGTGCTGCCCGTCGTGGCCGAGTTCCTGGCGGCCTTCCCTGCGATCGACGTTCGGCTCGTCCTGTCCGATCGCCATGTGAACCTGGTCGACGACCATGTCGACATGGCCGTGCGCATCGGCCAGCTGCCGGACAGTTCGATGGTGGCGACCGGCATCGGCACGATGCGCATGGTGACCTGCGCCAGCCCGGCGCTGCTCGCGGCGCACGGCGTGCCGAAGGCGCCGGCGGATCTGCTTCGCTTCGCGTGCGTGGCGGTCGACACGCCCCTGCCCTCGCCGTCCTGGCGCTTCCGGAACCCGCGCTCGGGCGCGGCCATCGACGTGCCCATCCGGCCGCGCCTGTCCGTGACGACCACTGAGGCCGCCGCCGACGCCGCGAGCCTCTCCGTCGGTATGACGCGCCTGCTGCACTACCAGGCCATCGACGCCATCGGGCGCGGCGCGCTTCAAATCATCCTGGAAGACTACGAACCGGCACCGGCGCCCGTCCACCTCGTGCATGTGTCGCGCGGGCAGATGCCGCTCAAGATGCGGCGGTTTCTCGATTTCGCGGCGCCCCAGTTGCGGGAGGCGATCGAGGCGGGTCAGCTTCCCTCAGCGTGAAGCGTCCACCTCACGCAGCAACCGCGCCGCATGGTCGGTGTCGGCATCGGCCCAGGAGAAATTGGCGTCGGGGTAGTGGCCCATCCAGTCGCGGTAACGCACCAGGCTGGCGCGCACGCCGTGGTAGTGCGCGAAGTCGGGGCCGTACTCGGTGTTGGCCGACCAGTGGGTGGCGACCACCGGCGTGCCCATCTCCAGGAACTCGCGGATGTTCAGGCCGTAGGCCTCGGAGCGGTGCAGCGTCAGGTAGACATCGGCCATGCGCTGGAAGGCGACCTGCTCGGCATCCGAGAAGTCCTGCTGCACCATGCGGATGTTTCCGGCCGCGCCGATCATCTCGCGCAGTTCGTGCTCGACCACCCGCGTCGCCGCCGAGCAGCGCAGCTTGATCAGCAGCACATGGTCGGCGCTGTCGCCGAAGGCCTTCTGCCAAGCCTCGACATGCGCCCACGGGTTTTTGCGCTCCGGGCACATCTTGATGTCCATGATCGCGATGCCGAGGAAGGCGTCGACCGGCACATCGAAGGCGGCGCGGTCGGCTGCCGGGATCGTGAGGTCGACGGTGACATGGTGCGGCACCACGACCACGGGCAGCGCCGAGGCGCTTTGGATGGCTGCGCGCGAAAAGGCCGACGGCGTCCAGACCTCGTCGACGATGCGCAGCGCAAAGCGCCAGGCGCGCGGAAAGACATCGTTCTCCCAAGCCCAGAGGCCGGTGCGGGGGGCACCGGCGAGCTGCTCGGGGCGGAACAGCCGGAGCGCGCGCCGGTAGCGGTTCGGCTGGCACAGCAGGTAGAGGCGTGACACCGCGCCCAGATCACGGGCACTGACGGCCGGCGCGCCCGCAGGTTGCGCCGAGAGGCTGAGCAGGACCAGGCCGGGATGGCGAACCCGTAGCCGTGTCACTTCGTAATGCGCAGCCCGGCACAGCCCGGTCTTGCCCTCGAAGTCGCCGACCGCCACGACGCAACCCTGGTCCTCGGCCAGCAGGGGCGTTGCCGGATCGCAGCGGTAGGGCTTCGACGCGCGCAGTTGGCCAGCGCCAGGCGCCAGCGCTTCAACGGCTGGCCGAGCCGGTGCACCAGCAGCGCGACGCTCCATCGCCGCCGCAGGCGCGGTAAACGACGGAACTGCGTGGAGGAAAGCGCGATGGGGAACAGCGGCGCCCGATCTTGCGTATGCGCGGGCTTCATTCAGTACGCCATGTCGATCAGCTTGCGTCGCATGGCCTGCAGCGAGCGCCGCACCCGCTCGATGTCCGCATCCGAACACACGCTCATGATCTCGCTTGTCAGCGGGTCCACCGCACGCTCGGCGCGACGATAAAGCCGCTCCCCTTTTTGGGTGACACGCACCACGACCGAGCGGCCGTCGTGCTCCGAATCGATCCGCTCCACCAGTTCTCGGGCTTCCAGGCCATGGAGGATTCGTGTGAGCCGCGTTCGCTCGTAGGCTGTCCACTGCGCCAGCTCAAGCATGGTAAGAGCCCCACGCTGCAGCAGTGTGCCGATGGTGCGCCACTCGGTGGGCAACAGGCCGAAAGGCTTGAGTGCGTCGCTGAGTGCCCGGTCGCGTCGGTAGACGACCTGGGTGCAAAGAAAAAAGAGGTGATCTTCGAGTTCCATGACGGCCCTGTGGATGCGCACGAAAGCGCGGATGGAATGTACTGCAGTGCCTTCGCTATTTATGTGCAAGTTCACATAGGCACACTCCTTGCGTCGCTCCCTGCGTGAACCTGCACGCCACGGAACCTCGATGAAAGACACCGCCTCCTTCCTTGCCGCACTCGGCGACGTCCCCGCCATCACCGACCCCGACATCGTGCGTCGCCGCAGCCGCGACATGACGGCAGCGTTCAGCCCGCTCATGAAAGAGGACGCGATGGCGCACGTGGCCGACCTGATCGTCCGCCCGCGCGACAAGGCCGACGTACTGCGTGTCGCGGCCGCCGCGGCACACGCCCGCATGCCGCTGGTGATGCGCGGCGGCGCCTCAGCCAACTTCGGCCAAGGCATTCCGCTGCAAGGCGGCGCGATGGTCGATACGACCGCGCTCGACCAGGTGCTGTGGACGCGCGATCAGCGCGTGCGTGCACAGGCCGGCGCCCGACTGATAGCCATTGACGAAGCGACGCGGCCCACGGGCTGGGAGCTGCGCATCCACTCGTCCACCAAGAAGGTCGCCACCATTGGCGGCTTCGTGGGCGGCGGGCATGCGGGCGTGGGCAGTTGCACCTACGGCATCCTGCGCGACCGCGGCAACATCCTCGGGATGGAGGTGGTGAGCGTCGAAGAAACGCCGCGCGTCGTGCAGCTCACCGGCGACGACGTGAACCTCGTGCACCATGCCTATGGCAGCAACGGGATCATCACCGAGGTGGAGATGCCGCTGGCACCGGCCTGGCCCTGGCGCGAGCAGATCGTGCTGTTCCCGGAGTTCATGACGGCCGTGCAGTTCGCGCATGCGCTCGCCACGTCCGACGGCATCGTCAAGAAGCTCATCTCCGTGATCGGCGAGCCGATCTGGCAGATGATGAAGGCGCTGCGGCCTTACGGCATCGACGGTCGTCACATGGCGATCGCCATGATTGCGGCACCGTTCGTCGCGAGCTTCCAGGCACTGGTGAAGGACTTCGGCGGCACCATCACCTCCGACGCGCCCGAGGGCCAGGGGCCTTACCGCATCCCGGTCTACGAGTTCGCCTGGGGCCACACCCGCATGCACGTGAACCGCGAGCAGCCGGACATCGTGAGCAACGTCGGCCTCTATCTCGACCCAGACCTGGTCGGCGCCATCGGGCGCAGCCACCGCCGCTTCAAGGACCTGTGCGGCATGCACTTCGAGGTCAAGCGTTTCGACGGGCAACTGAGTTTCCAGGGCTCGCCCTTCTTCCGCTTCACCGACGACAAGCAATTGGCCGACGTGATGCGTGGGATGGCCGACGACGGTGCGATGGTCGCGAACAACCACACCTTCCTGGTCAAGGAAGGCGGTATGAAATCGGTCGGCCAGGACGACGCGGCCTTCAAGCGCGCGATGGACCCGTACGACCTGATGAACCCCGGCAAGCTGCGCTTCGACGCCAAGGCGCGCGAGGAAAGCGCAGGCGGCGAGCTGCCCAGCGCAGGCTGGCGCTACGCCGACGCCACGCCCGCCTCCGCCGACACCGCACCCGTCTGAAGCCCTTGGAGAAACCGATGACCGACACGAACGCCATGCATCCGACCCGCCGCCGCGCACTGGCCGCACTCAGCAGCGCCGCCGCGGTAGCCGCAGCACCCGCCTTCCTTCGCACCGTCAATGCACAGGGGCTGGTCAAGCTCAGCTACCAGTGCGGCTGGCTGGCGCAGGCGGAACAGGGCGGGCTCTACCAGGCGCTGGCCACCGGCATCTACCGCGAGCACGGGCTGGACGTGGAGATCCGGCCCGGGGGCCCGCAGGTCAACGTGATGCAGCTCTTCCTCGCGGGTCAATCCGACTTCGCCGAGGCCGACAGCTTTCGCGGCTTCGCGTTCGCGCAAGAGAAGCTGCCGGCCGTCGCGGTGGCCGCTTTCTTCCAGAAGGACCCGCGCGTTCTGCTGTCGCACCCGGGCATGGGCAACGACTCGCTGGAGGCGCTCAAGGGCAAACCGTTGCTGGTCGCCACCGCCGGTCGGCAGACCTACTGGCTCTGGCTCAAGAGCCGCTTCGGTTTCACCGACGACCAACTGCGCGCCTACACCTTCAGCCTGGCGCCTTTCCTGGTCGACAAGCAGGTGTCGACGCAGGGCTTCCTCACGAGCGAACCCTTCGCCGCGCGCAAGGCGGGCGTCGACCCCGTCGTGCATGTGCTGGCGGACAAGGGCTTCGACAATTACCAGAACGTGGTCGTGACCTCGCCGAAAATGGTGCGCGAGAAGTCGGAGATCGTGCAGAAGTTCGTCACGGCCACCGCCAAGGGCTGGGCCAGCTACCTGCACGCTGACCCCGCCCCGGCCAACGCCCTGATCCGCGCAGCCAACCCGGCCATGGGCGAGGACCTGATCGCCTACGCGATCGGAGCGATGAACCAATACGGTGTGGTCGAGACGGCAGACACCAAGGCCACCATGATCGGCGCGATGACGCACCAGCGCTGGAAGGGCTTCTACGACACGATGGTCGCGGCCGGCGCGCAGCCGCCCAACACCGAGATCCGCAATGGCTATACGCTCCAGTTCGTCGGCAAGCCTGCCTGAGTGCCCCTGCGCCCTTCTTCTTTCATGAGCCCCTCCTTCTTCCAACCGCCCGCGCACGACACCTACGTGCTGCGCAACGTGCGCGCCCCGCGCTGCCTGCTGAAGGCCGACCTGCCACCGCTCGAGCCGCGCAGCGACGGTGACCTCGTCGCCGTCGACCTGCGCATCGCCCACGGCCGCATTGACGCCATCGCGCCGGCCGGCAGCTTCGATGCCGCGAGCGGGCCCGACCTGGACGCATCGATGGTGCTGCCCGGCATGGTCGACGTGCACACGCACCTCGACAAGGGCCACATCTGGCCGCGCCAGCCCAACCCGACCGGCGACGGAGCCGGCGCGTCGCGCGCCACCGGCATCGACCGAACGGCCAACTGGCATGCCGACGACGTGCGGCAGCGCATGGACTTCGGCCTGCGCACCGCCTACGCCAAGGGCGTGGTCGCGATCCGCACGCACCTCGATTCGCTGGCGCCGCAGGCGTCCATTTCGTTCCCCGTGTTTCGCGAGATGCGCGAGCGCTGGGCCGGGCGCATCGAACTGCAGGCCTCGTCCATCGCGCCGCTCAACATCTTCCTGACCGACGAGGGACGACAACTGGCCGACATCGTGGCCGAGAGCGGCGGGCGGCTGGGCTGCGTCACCAAGTCGATGACCTACCCCGCCGACACCATGCCGCCCGACCTCGACGAGGCCCTGGTCCGCGTTTTCCAGCTCGCGACAGAGCGCGGGCTCGACCTCGACCTGCATGTCGACGAGTCGACCGACCCGGCGGCGCGTTCGCTGATCCGCGTGGCGCGCACCGCCATCGCGCAGACATTCAAGGGCCGAATCCTGTGCGGCCATGTAACCTCGCTTGCGCTGCAGGCCGACGACTTCATCGAGGAGACGATCGCCGCCTGCAAGGAAGCCGGCATCGACATCGTGAGTCTGCCGACGGTCAACATGTACCTGCAGGACCGCAGCCCCGACGCGCGCACCCCGCGCTGGCGTGGCGTCACGGTGCTGCACGAGATGAAGGCGCGCGGCCTGCGCGTGGCGGTGGCCGGCGACAACTGCCGCGACCCGTTCTATGCCTACGGCGACCACGACATGCTCGACACCTTCACGCAAGCGGTGAAGATCCTGCACCTGGACCATCCGCTGGGCGACTGGATCCGCGCCGCGACGGAAACGCCGGCGGCCATCATGGGCATCGACCGCGGCACGCTCCAGGTCGGCGGGCCGGCCGACCTGCTCGTGCTCAAGGCACGCAGCTACTCAGAGATGCTCGCGCGCGCCCAGTTCGACCGCACCGTGATCCGTGCAGGCCGCGCCATCGACACCACCCTGCCCGACTACCGCGAACTCGACGCGCTGATGGCCGCCTGAGTCAGATCGCCGCCACGCTGCCCGTCACCGGCAGCACGATGCCGGTGATGTAGCCGGCGCACACCGGCGATGCGAGAAACACATAGGCCGGCGACAGCTCTTCCGGCTGCGCCACGCGCTTGAAGTCGGTCTCCTTGCCGAACTTCCGCACATCCGCGGCTTTCTTGTCGGCCGGGTTGAGCGGCGTCCACACCGGCCCCGGCGCCACCGCGTTGACGCGGATGCCGCGATCGATGACGTTCAGCGCCAGCGCCTTGGTGAAGGCATGGATCGCGCCCTTGGTGGCGGAATAGTCGATGAGGTTGCGGCTGCCCTGCAGGCCGGTGCGCGAGCCGGTGTTGATGATTGACGCGCCGTTCTTCATGTGCGGCAGTGCGGCGCGTGCCATGCGCATGTAGCCGCCGATGTTGGTCTGCAGCGTGAGGTCCATGCGCTCGTCGCTGATGTCCTCCAGCGCGTCGGCGTGCATCTGGAACGCGGCATTGTTCACCAGCACGTCGAGCCGGCCGAAGGCCTTGACGGTGCGCTCGACCGCGCGCTGGCAGAAGGCGGACTTGCGCACGTCGCCCTGGATCAGCAGGCAGCGCCGACCCTCGGCCTCCACCGCGGCCTGGGTCTCCTCGGCGTCGGCCTTCTCGCTCAGGTAGACGATCGCCACGTCGGCACCCTCGCGCGCGAAGAGCACCGCCACGGCGCGACCGATGCCCGAGTCGCCGCCAGTCACGATGGCGCTCATGCCGGCGAGCTTGCCGCTGCCTTCGTAGCCGGGTGCGGTGTAGCGCGGCCGCAGCGTCATGTCTTTCTCGCGGCCGGGCTTGGCGAGCTTCTGGCCAGTGAGCGTCTCGGGCTGCACGCGGGCGCCGGCCTGCACGGCCTTCGTCTTCTTGCGCGACGCGGGCGCGACGCGGTCCTTGGCGTCCTGGCTGCGTTGAATGGCGCGATGGGTGTCGACGAGCGAGCGGGTGGTGGTTTTCGAGGCGGGGGTGCGTGCCATGGGGCGACTCCTTGAATGCGGGAAAACAGTGAATGCTTCCCTCGCCTCGAGCGTCGGGTTGTCGTCCAATGCCGCGCGCGACCCGTGAAATGCGCACAAATGCCCGTCGACCAAGGGCTTTTCGGGATTCGTCAGGCTCCATTCAGCCGATAAGATCGCGCCCTTTTGACCCTCCGGAGTGTTTGCACCATGAAGAAATTGCTCGCCCTGACCGCTCTCGCCGCCGCTGCCGCGACCGCCACGGGCGCCCTGGCCCAGGACTTCCCGGGCGGCAAGCCCATCACCATCGTGGTGCCCTTCGCGGCCGGCGGCCCGACCGACCGCGTCGCACGCGACCTGGCCGAAGCACTGCGCAAGCCGCTCGACGGCGTCAGCGTGGTGGTCGACAACACCGCCGGTGCCGGCAGCACCATCGGCAACGCCAAGGTGGCCCGTGCCAAGGCCGACGGCTACACCCTGCTGCTGACGCACGTCGGCATGGCCACCACCCCGGTGCTCTACCGCAAGCTGCCCTACAACTACGAGACCGACTTCGAGTACCTGGGCATGATCAACGACGTGCCCATGACCCTCATCGGCAAGCCGCAGCTCGAAGCGAAGAACTTCAAGGAAATGCGCGAGTGGATCAACAAGAACCCGGGCAAGGTGAACCTGGGCAACGCCGGCATCGGCTCGGCCTCGCACCTGTGCGGCCTGCTCCTGCAGACCGAACTCAAGACCGAGATGACCACCGTGCCGTACAAGGGCACTGCACCGGCCATCGCCGACCTGCTGGGCGGCCAGATCGACCTGCTGTGCGACCAGACCACCAACACAACGAGCCAGATCGAGGCCAAGAAGGTCAAGCCCTACGCCGTGACCACGCTCAAGCGCCTGACCACGCCGGCGCTCAAGGACATCCCGACGGCCGACGAGTCCGGCCTCAAGGGCTTCCAGGTGACGATCTGGCACGGCCTGTACGCGCCCAAGGGCACGCCGGCGCCGGTGCTCAAGAAGCTGAACGACGCCCTGAAGGTCGCGCTGAAGGACCCGGAATTCATCAAGAAGGAAGAAGGCCTGGGCGCTGTCGTGGTGACCGACAACCGCGTCGAGCCGGCCGAGCACAAGAAGTTCGTGATGTCCGAAGTCGCGCGTTTCGGCCCGGTCATCAAGGCTGCGGGCGTGTACGCGGACTGACCCTGCGCCTTGCCTGAAGGCAAAGCCGCCGGCCCCTCGGGCCGGCGGCTTTTTTCATATTACTTTGGCCGGATCGCGTCGGCCGTGCCCTGGATGAAGGCCTTGATGCTGGCGATCTCGTCCATCGAGAGCTTGCCGGTGAAGTCCGGCATGCCGCGGGCCATGGCGGGCCCCTTGAGCACGAACTTGTCGAGGTTCTCGATGTAGGCCGGGTCCATGTAGCCTAGGTTCGGGATGTTGCCGCCGCGGTCCACGCCCGGCACGCCGTGGCAGAACACGCAATTGGCGACATAGAGCATCGTGCCGGCCTGCACCTTGGCCGGGTCGTACTTCACGCCCTGCACCAGCTTGGCCATGCGGTACTCCACGAACGCCGGCATCTTGGCCGTGCCGCCGACCGCGAAGGTGTAGACGGTTCCCGGCCCCTGCCGCTCCGTGGCGCGCTGTGCCAGGCCGTACACACCTCCCCAGCCGACGGCCACCGACACGTACTGCTTGCCGTCGACCAGGTAGGTCGCCGGGGCCGCCACCACACCGGTGCCGGTGGGCGTCTCCCAGAGCTTGGTGCCGTTCTTCGCGTCGTAGGCCACCAGGCGACCGTCGGCCGTGCCCTGGAAGACCAGGTTGCCCGCGGTGGTCAGCGTGCCGCCGTTCCACGGCGACGCGTAGTCGACGCCCCAGGCCTCCTTCTGCGCCACCGGGTCCCAGGCGACCAGCCGGCCGAAGGGCTTGCTCTTGGGCGCTTCGGCGTTGGCGAACTTCGCGGTGTTCCAGCCCAGTGCAGCGTGCGGCCGGCCGGGCTTGTCCTCGTCGAACTTCCACTCCTTGTCATCCATCAGGTTCAACGGCACATGCTGCGCCGGCAGGTAGGCCAGGCCGGTCTGCGGATTGAAGGACATCGGATGCCAGTTGTGCGCCCCGAAGGGGCCGGGGATCGCGTCGTACGGCTTGCTGCCATCGCGCGCGGCCGCCAGTTCGATCGGCCTGCCGTTCTTGTCGTAGCCGGTGGCCCAGTTGACCTCGGTGAAGTTCTTGGCCGACACGAACTTGCCGTTGGTCCGGTCGATCACGAAGAAGAAGCCGTTCTTCGGCGCGTGCAGCAGCACCTTGCGCGGCTTGCCGTCGATCTTGAGGTCGGCCAGGATCATCGTCTGCGTCGAGGTGTAGTCCCAGTTGTCGCCCGGCGTCTCTTGGTAGTGCCACTTGTACTTGCCGGTGTCGGGGTCGAGCGCGACCACCGAACCGAGGTAAAGGTTGTCGCCGCCGCCCGGACTGCGCGCCTTGTGCGACCAGGGCGAGCCGTTGCCGGTGCCCACGTACATCAGGTTGAGTTCGGGGTCGAAGGCGAAGCTGTCCCATGCGGTGCCGCCGCCACCGGCTTCCCAGTACTTGCCCGACGGGTCCCAGGTCTTGGCGGCGCGCGCCATCGAGGCGTCCTCGAAGGGCTTGGACGGATCGCCCGGCACCACGAACCAGCGCCACTTCTGGTCGCCCGTCTTCGCGTCGTAGGCCGTGACGTAGCCGCGCACGCCGTACTCGGCGCCGCCATTGCCGATGATCACCTTGCCCTTGAAGACGCGCGGTGCGCCGGTGATGGTGTAGCTGCCCTTCTGGCCTTCGATCGTGTTCTTCTCCCAGGCCTTCTGCCCGGTGGCCGCGTCGAGCGCGATCAGCCGGCCGTCGTAGGCCGCCACGTAGACCCGGCCCTGGTAGAGCGCCACGCCACGGTTCACGACGTCGCAGCAGCCGCGGAAGCCCTTGGTCTTGTCGACCTGCGGATCGAAGCTCCAGAGCTTCTTGCCGGTGCGCACGTCGATGGCATGCACCACGCTCCAGGAGGCGGTGACGTACATCACACCGTCGACCACCAGCGGCGTGGCCTCCACCCCGCGCGTCGATTCGAGGTTGTACGACCAGACCAGGCCCAGGTCTTTCACGTTGGCCGCGTTGACCTGGTCGAGGCGGCTGAAGCGCGTCTCGGCGTAGTCGAGGCCATAACTGGGCCATTCGGGCGTCTTCGCGGCGTTCTGCCGGATGAAGTTGCTGTCGACCTTGGCGGCAGGTTGCGCGTGCGCAGGGAAGGCAAGGGCCGCGCCCAGCCACGCGCCGAGCGCGATGGCCCCGGTGATTCTTCTCATCGTGTCGTCTCCGTCGTTGTTCTTGTGCGAAGGATGTTCCTGTGCTGCGCTTTGTTCACCTTCGGGATTTCCCGGCCCCGCGACTGTTCCATTGCGGAACACAGTCGGCAGGTCGCATCACCGCAGGAAGCGCCCATGGCCCACCGAACGCCCACGTCAGACGCCATCCCCCGCCAGCTCTTCCCCAACACCGTCGCCCAGCGGACGGCGCTGGCACGGCATCGCTTCTTCGAGGAGGGCATCCGCCCGTCGGGCCTGGTGGGCGAAGAGGTCATCCAGTCCTGGATGCGCTGCAGCCGCCTGCACCGCGACACGACGCGCATCGTCGCGTTCGACCCGGTCACGCCGAGTCGAAGGCAATCGGTGCTGCAGCGCAACCGGGCGCTGATCGAGGCGGCCGGGCCCGACCTGCTGTCGATGGAGGGCACGCTCGCCGGCACCGACTGCCGCGTGATCCTGACCGATCGCGACGGCGTGGTGCTGCATGCCACGCACCATCCCACGGCCGCGCATCAACCGGTGCTGCGCGCCACGTCGCGCGTGGGCGTCAACATCGCCGAGGGGCTGGTCGGCACCACGGCGCCGGGCATCGTCGCCCAGACCGGCCGGGCCTGCACGGTCAACGGCGCCGAGCACTACTTCGATGCGCTCAAGGACATGCAATGCGCGGCAGCACCGATCCGTGACGTGCGAGGGCAACTGGCCGGCGTGCTCGATCTCACGGTGGAACAGCAGCGCTTCGGCTTCGATGCCGCGGCGATGGTCGGCCTGTATGCGACCACCATCGAGAACCGGCTGATGCAGGCGCAGTCGCGCGAACAGCTGGTGCTGTGTTTCCAGGCGCACCCGGCGCTGCTCGGCACGCCGCTGGAAGCGCTGGCCGGCGTATCGTCCGACGGGCGCGTGGCCTGGCTCAACGATGCCGCCGCACGCCTGCTCGGCCGCCTGCCCGACGACGGCGCGGCGCGCGCCGTCGAACGGTTGCTCGGCCATGACCTGGCCAGCCTGCTGCGCATGGGCCGCAGTGATGCCGCACTGGCGCTGCGCCTGCCCAGCGGGCTCGGCGTGTGGCTGCAGGTCACGCTGCCATCGACCCACGGCATGGACTTCCGGCATGCAGTGGTCACCGGCCGTTCGTCCACCGTCGTGGCTGGCGAAGCGGCAGCGCCGGCACAGCCCGACGTTGTGGAGCCCGCCCCGAGCGCGGCATCACCAGCATCGGCAACGTCCAAGTCGGAGACGCTGCGCGCGCACTACCGCAAGCTGATCGAGGACACGCTCGAGGCACAGGGCGGGAACATCTCGCAGGCGGCGCGGCAACTGGGCGTGTCGCGGGGGACGCTCTACCGTCAACTTCGTCAAGGTGCGAGCGCCAAGGGCCCTGCGCCTGGAGGTTAGCCCTGACGGCCGAAAGCGCGGGCGTCGCTACGATCGTCGGGTCGCGCCTCGCCAGAAGGCGCGCTGGAGACACGACGAGATGGACCTGAACTTTCCGCCGGCGGAGCGCGCGCTGGCGCTCTACCGGACCATGGCGCGCATCCGCGCCTTCGAGAACGCCGCCGAGATCGCCAGCCAGGGCGGCGTGAGCGCCTATGGCCAGCAGGCCACCGGCAGCGTCCGCGTCCGCGGCCCGCTGCACCTGTCGACCGGGCAGGAGGCCGTGCCCGCCGGCGTGTGCGCGCACCTGAAGCCGGCCGACTACCTCACCTCCACCCATCGCGGCCACGGCCACACGCTGGCGAAAGGCGCCGACCTGGGCCGCATGATGGCCGAGCTCTTCGGCAAGGCGACCGGCTTCAACGGCGGCAAGGGCGGCTCGATGCACATCGCCGATTTCTCGGTCGGCATGCTGGGCGCCAACGGCGTGGTGGCGGCCGGTTTGCCGATCGCCGTCGGTGCGGCGCATGCACAGAAGCTCCAGAAGATGGACGCGATCACCGTCTGCTTCTTCGGCGACGGCGCCATCAACCGCGGGCCCTTCCTCGAATCGCTCAACTGGGCGCAGGTGTACGGCCTGCCGGTGCTCTTCGTCTGCGAGGACAACCGCTGGAGCGCCACCACCGCCAGCGGCCCGATGACGGCCGGCGACGGTGCATCGGCGCGCGCCGAGGCGCTCGGCATCGCCGCGACGCAGGTCGACGGCAACGACGTGTTCGCGGTGCATGCCGCCGCGGCACGGCTGGTCGACACCGTGCGCAGCGGCAGCGGACCGCGCCTGCTGCACGCGCTGACCTACCGGGTGAAAGGCCACGTGTCGGTCGACCCGGCGGGCTACCGCGACCCGGCCGAACTGGCCGCCGCGCTGGAGACCGACCCGATCGCCCGGGCACGCGCCGCCTGCCTGCGTGCGGGCATCGCAGCGGCGGCCCTCGACGGCACTGATGCCGATGCGCATGCGGAAGTCGAGGCCGCACTGGCTGCCGCCGCCGAGGCGCCCTGGCCCGATGCCACTGCCGCCTTCACCGACGTGCAGACCACGGGAGCCGGCCAATGGCGCTGAACGACAACCCCGTCACGGACATGAGCTACGCTGAAGCCGCCGCGCTCGCGGTGCAGCGCGAGATGGAAGCCGACCCGAACGTGGTCGTGATCGGCGAGGACGTCGGCCGCGGCGGCATCTTCGGCCAGTACAAGGGCCTGCAGCAGCGCTTCGGCGATCAGCGCGTGATCGACACGCCGATCAGCGAGGCGGCAATCATGGGTGCCGGCGTCGGCATGGCGCTGGCGGGCCTGCGCCCGGTGGTCGAGATGCGCGTGGTCGACTTCGCGCTGTGCGGCATGGACGAGCTGGTCAACCAGGCCGCCAAGAACCGCTTCATGTTCGGCGGCCAGGGCCGCGTGCCGCTGGTGGCCCGCATGCCGGGTGGCATCTGGGACGCCTCGGCGGCACAGCATTCGCAGTCGCTCGAGGCCTGGTTCGCGCACATGCCGGGCCTGGTGGTGGTCTGCCCGTCGACGCCGCAAGACAACCACAGCCTGCTGTGCGCGGCGATGCAGTGCGGCGACCCGGTGGTCTACATCGAACACAAGGCGCTGTGGGGATTGCGCGGGCCGGTCGATGAAACCGTCACGGTTCCGCTGGGCCAGGCCGCACGACTGCGGGAAGGCAACGCGCTGACGCTGGTGAGCTGGGGCAAGCAGGTGCACGCCTGCGCCGAGGCCTGCGACACGCTCGCCGGCGAGGGCATCGCGGTCGACCTGATCGACCTGCGCACGCTGTGGCCCTGGGACCGCGAGACGGTGCTCGAATCGTGCGGGCGGACGCAACGGCTGCTGGTGGTGCATGAGGCGGTACAGGCGGCGGGCTTCGGTGCTGAGATCGTGGCAACCGCGGCCGAAGCGACCGGCTGCCGCATTGCGCGGCTTGGGGCGCCGCGGATTCCGGTGGGGTACGCGGGGGTGCTGGAGGCGCAATCACGGGTGAGAGCGGCGGCAATCGTGACCTCGGCGCGCCGGTTGGCCGCCTGACCTTGATCGGCATCAAAAGGCATTTCTGAACGGGGGTTTTACCTGCGACACCTCACCGGGGTTCGCCTGTACAACCCGCGGATGAACTTTCCAACCCGTTTCTCCCGTCGCGCCGCCCTGTCTGCCACTGCTGCGGGTGCGCTTCTCCTGCTGTCCGCCCCGACCTGGGCCCAGGGCACCTGGCCCACCAAGCCGGTCCGCATCGTCGTCCCCTTCGCCGCTGGCGGCACCACCGACATCCTGGCGCGCGCGATGGCGCCCGAACTCTCCAAGGCTTTCGGCCAGCAGTTCATCGTCGACAACCGCGCCGGTGCCGGTGGCAACGTGGGCAGCGACATCGTGGCCAAGTCGCCGAACGACGGCTACACGCTGCTGATGGGCACCGTGGGCACGCACGGCATCAACCGCGCGCTGTACCCCAAGCTGCCCTTCGACCCGATCAAGGATTTCGTGCCGATCACGCTCGTGGCCGCCGTGCCGAACGTGATGGAGATGAACACCGACAAGGCGAAGGAACTGAACATCCGCAACGTGCAGGACTTCATCAAGTACGCCAAGGCCCACCCGGGCAAGCTGAACATGGCGTCGAGCGGCAGCGGCACGTCGATCCACCTGGCGGGCGAACTGTTCAAGAGCATGACGGGCAGTTTCATGACGCACATCCCGTACAAGGGATCGGGCCCGGCCCTGATGGACATGGTCGGCGGCAATGCCGACGTGATGTTCGACAACCTGCCGTCGTCGATGCAGCAGATCAAGGGCGGCAAGCTGGTGGCGCTGGCGGTAACCAGTTCGAAGCGCTCGCCCGCACTGCCCGATGTGCCGACGGTGGAAGAAGCCGGCGGCCCTCAGCTGAAGGGCTTCGAGGCGAGTTCGTGGTTCGGCCTGCTGGCGCCGGCGGGCACGCCGCCCGAGATCGTCAACCGCATCCAGCAGGAAGTGGCCAAGTCGCTCGCCACGCCGGGGATGCAGGAAAAGCTGCTGGCGCAGGGCGCCATTCCCAGCGGGAACTCACCCGCCGAGTTCGCCAAGCACATCGAGCGTGAGCACGCGAAGTGGGCCAAAGTCGTGAAGGACTCTGGCGCCAAGGTCGACTGAGGCTAGACGCCCCAGACGACGTCCTTGCCTTCGGCGGCGGAGCGCTTGAGCATGTCGATCAGCGGGGCGGCCCGCTGGTGCAGCGCGACGTGCTCGCGCTCGGCGGTTTCTTCATGGTTCTCGGCAGCGAACGCATCGCCGTTGTGGCGGTGCTGCTCGTGCTCGCGACCGACGGCGGCTTCGAGGGCCGAGATGGCCGCGGGGATCTGCTCGGCGGTGATGATGCCCTGGGCACCCGGCGCCTTGCCGATGATGTCCAGCAACTGGCGCGCATTGGGTTCGAGCATCACGAGATCGGCCGTGGCCTGCGATTTGAAGCGGTAGAGCATGTGGGTTACTTGTAGATGAAGTCTCGGGCGAAAGGGTACACCGATTGCGCACCGCGCATCGGGGCCTTCGTCACGTCGCCGTCCGGCCGCGTGGCCAGCATCTGGTGCAGCGAGATCCAGCCCCGCTCGAAGCTCATGGCCGAGCCGGCCAGGTACAACCGATAAGCACGCAGGATGCGCTCGGCGCGCGCATCGTCGCCGCTGGTGCGGCGGAGCACGGCGCGGGCCTCGTCGAGCTGCGCCTCGAGCGAATCGGACCAGGCCCAGAGCGTGCGCGCGTAGTGCGGCCGCAGGTTCTCGGTGTCGACCATTTCCAGTCCCGCACCCGCCATGTCGCGCAGCACCTGCGTCACGTGCAGCAGTTCGCCGCCGGGGAAGATGTACTTCTCGATGAAGTCGCCCATGCCGGCGCCCAGCTGCTGCTGGTCGAGCCGGCCGGAAGTGATGCCGTGGTTCATCACAAGGCCGCCCGGCGCCAGCAGGCCATGGATCTGCTGGAAGTAGGTCGGCATGTTGGCGCGGCCCACGTGCTCGAACATCCCGACCGACGAAATCTTGTCGAAGGGCTGCGCCGTGTCGAGCGCTCGGTAGTCGCGCAGCTCGACCCGCACCCGCCCCTGCAGGCCCTTCTCTTCGATCAGCCGCGTGACGTGCGCATGCTGGTTCTTCGACAGCGTGATGCCGGTGGCGTCCACCCCGTAGTGCTCGGCCGCCCACAGCAGCAGCCCGCCCCAGCCGGAGCCGATGTCGAGGAAGCGTTCGCCGGGCTGCAGCATCAGCTTGCGGCAGATGTGGTCGAGCTTGGCTTCCTGCGCTTGGGCGAGCGTGAGTTCGGGGGTGCGGTAGTAGGCGCACGAATAGACCCGCCGCGGATCGAGCCACAGCGCATAGAAGTCGTCGGAGACGTCGTAGTGGAACTCGATCTGCGCCGCGTCCTTGCCCAGCGTGTGTGCGCCGCGGGACTTGGCCCGGCGCATCAGGCGCGACCACCAGCCCGTGTCCGTCTCGGCCGGGTTGCCCGGCAGCAGGCCCGCCGCCGCATCGGTCAGGTCGCGCATCGCGCCTTCGATCTGCACCCGGCCCTCGACGTAGGCCTCGCCGATCGCGCCGATCTGCCGGGCCGCCAGCTTGGCCAGCGAAGTCCAGTCGTCGAACGCCAGCTTGACCCGGGAGCCCGGCTGCGACACCGTTCGGCCGTCCGGCAGTTGGAGGGCGATGGGCACCGGCAGCGCGGCCAGCTGGGATTCGATTTTGGGTATCAGGCTTGGCATGCCGATGATTTTTGCCAGCGCCCCGACGCCCGTCAACCGGCCACGGTCGAAGACCCTGTACCCATTGACACCCGAATGTTTATGTCTAAACTATTTATTCATGAACATCCTCGTACCCGGACTCCAGCGCATCCTCTGTATCGGTGGCGGCCCTGCGGGGCTGTATTTCGCCCTGTTGATGAAGGCGCGGCACCCGCAGCTCGAAATCACCGTGGTCGAGCGCAACCGCCCGTTCGACACCTTCGGCTGGGGCGTGGTCCTGAGCGACCAGACGCTGGCCAACCTCCAGACGGCCGAGGCCGGCACGGCCCGGATGATCGGAGAATCGTTCCACCATTGGGATGACATCCAGGTCTTCTTCAAGGGCGGGCAGGTGCGCTCCGGCGGCCACGGCTTCTGCGGCATTGGCCGCAAGCGCCTGCTGAACATCCTGCAGGAGCGCTGCCTCGAACTGGGCGTGAACCTGGCGTTCGAGACCGACGCCACCGACGACCAGGCCCTGGCCGCGCAG
>CALRYR010000011.1:0-19875 GCA_943372425.1 Variovorax sp. YR752
ACCGGCGAAGCCGTCCTTGTCCCGCAATTGCAGGCTGTAGCCGTCGACGATCACGGCGGGGAGTTCGCGGGCGCCGTGGGCATCGGCAAGATGGGGCGGCACGGTCTTGGGGGCCATGGGCTCTTTCGATAGGAGTGGGAATGCGAAAAGATCGACGCCGCAAGTCGGCGACGGCGTACGCCGACTGTCGCCGACCGCACGCGGCCGACGCATCGGCGCCACGCACGAACGGCTGTAGGAATGCGGCCTGACCGATACACTGGCCGGATGCAGCTGCCGCACACGCTCCAGCGCGCCCGGCAGTCGGCGCTGCTCCTCCTCGCGATGCTCCTCGGCGCCGGTGCTGCATCGGCGCAGGGTGACACATTGCGCATCGGCTCGAAGCGTTTCACCGAGTCGTACATCCTCGCCGAGGTGCTGGCGCAGACCGCCGCGCCGCACACGCGCACTGCGCCCTTGGTCCGCCAAGGCCTGGGCAACACGGCCATCGTGTACGAGGCACTGCGCTCCGGCGCCATCGACGTGTACGCGGAATACACCGGCACGATCGCGCTCGAAATCCTGCAGGGCAGCGCCACCATGACGCGCGAAGAGATGAACGCACGGCTCGCCCCGCTCGGTCTCGGCGTCGCGGTGCCGATGGGCTTCAACGACGGCTATGCGCTCGCGATCCGCGGTGCCGACGCCGACCGGCTGAAGCTCGCCACGCTGAGCGACCTGGCACGGCACCCCGACCTGAAGCTGGGCCTGTCCAACGAGTTCATCGGCCGCGCCGACGGCTGGCAGGGCCTGGCCGCACGCTACGGCTTCACGCAGAAGCCCACGGGGCTCGACCACGGCCTGGCCTACGACGCCATCGCGGCGAAGCAGGTCGACGGCATCGACATCTACACGACCGACGCCAAGATCGACCACCTCGGTCTGCGCGTGCTGCAGGACGACCGCGGCTACTTCCCGCGCTACGACGCGGTGCTGCTCTACCGCCTCGACTTGCCGACAAGGCTGCCGGCCGCCTGGGCCGCGCTGCAGAAGCTCGAAGGCCGCATCGACGAGCGCGCGATGATCGCGATGAACGCACGCGCCGAGCTGCAGGGCGCGGGCTTCGACACCATCGCGCGCGACTTCCTCGCGGGCAGCGCGGCGTCGGAGGGCCAGCGCGGCTTCGTGGCCAAGCTGTTCGGCAGCGACCTGGGGCGGCTCACCCGACAGCATCTCGTGCTGGTGGCGGTGTCGGTCGGCCTCGCCATCCTGTTCGGCGTTCCGCTCGCCGTGTGGGTGTCCGCCCATGCACGCACCCGCGCCGTGGTGCTCGGCATCGCCGGGCTGATGCAGACCGTGCCCTCGCTGGCCTTGCTGGCGGTGCTGATCTCGCTGATCGGCAGCATCGGCACGCTGCCCGCACTCATCGCGCTCACGCTCTATGCGCTGCTGCCCATCATGCGCAACACGGTCACCGGCCTGGCCGAAGTGCCACAGGGGCTGCGGCAGGCCGGCACGGCGCTCGGCATGACGCCGGCACAGCGCATGCGGCTGGTGCAATTGCCGATCGCCATGCCGACGCTGATGGCGGGCGTGCGTACGGCGACGACGATCGCGATCGGCACCGCCACCATCGCCGCCTTCATCGGTGCCGGCGGCTTCGGTGAACGCATCGTGACGGGGCTGGCGTTGAACGACCGGCAACTGCTGCTGGCCGGCGCATTGCCGGCGGCGGCGCTGGCGCTGCTGAGCGAGCTGCTGTTCGAGGCCATCGACCGGCTGCTGCTGCGCCGGCCGGGCTGAATCAGGCGCCTCCGAACACCACCACCTCGTCGCCCGGCCGCCAGGGCGAAAACTTCGGCATCGCCTGCGCCCAAAGCGGCGAGGCGGTCAGCGCCGACAACCACGCGTTCAGCGCTGGCCACGGCGCGGCGGCGAACCACGCCGCATCCACCTGCGCGAACTGCCGCACGAAGGGCGCGATGGCCATGTCGGCCAGCGCAGGCGCGTCGCCGAAGAGGTGGCGTGCGTTGCGCAACCGCGCCTCCAGCGCATCGAGGAAGCCACCGGCCTCGGCGCGATGCTGCAGCGCGTCGACGCCTTCATCTTCATAGCGGTTCGGATACTTGTAGCGGTCGAGATGCCGCTTGAAGTCGCGGTCGCACTGCGCGACGAGGGCGAGCATGTCGCCGAGCGTGCCGGCCGACGGCGCGAGCCAAGACTGCGGATCGCACCGCGCCAACGCCCACCGCATGATCCCCAGGCTCTCGTCGATCACCGTGCCATCGACGTCGACCAGCACCGGCACCGTGGCCTTGGGCGAGGCTTCGCGCAGCGCGGCCGGCTTGTCGCGCAGCACCACCTCGCGCAACTCGCAGGCCGTGCCGCTGGCCAGCAGCGCGAAGCGGGCGCGCATGGCGAAGGGGCAGCGGCGGAAGGAATAGAAGATGGGAAGCATGGACGAAGGCACCGGAGGTCGGCAGGTTCGATGGTAGACCGCAGCCCCTCGCTCAACTTTCGGTCACAACTGCCGATAGTCTCGAGATGACCTTCCCGCCGCCCAAACTGCCTGCAACGCCCAGCGCAGAAGTGCCGGCCGCACGCCTCGAGCTCTCGGAACTCATCAGCGCGCTCAGCCACGCGCTGGACATCACCGAAGGCCAGCCAGCCGGGCACTGCGTGCGAGCCTGCTGGATCGGCATGCACATCGGTCGCGAACTTGGCCTCGACGACCGTGTGTCGCGCGACCTGTACTACACGCTGTTGCTCAAGGACCTGGGGTGCAGCAGCAACGCTGCGCGCATCTGCGAGCTCTACATGACCGACGACCTGAGATTCAAGCGCGATTTCAAGAGCGTCGGCGACAGCCTTCCCGAAATGCTGCGCTTCGTCTTCAGTCACACCGGTTTGACGGCCGGACTGTCGGACCGCCTCCGCAGCATCATGAACATCATGCGCAACGGCTCGCAGATCGCCGATGAGCTGATCCAGACACGCTGCACGCGTGGTGCCTCGATTGCGCGGCAGCTGCGCTTCGGCGATGCGGTGGCCGAAGGGATCGCCAGCCTCGACGAGCATTGGGACGGCGGGGGCCGCCCGCAGCGGCTCGCAGGCGATGCCATTCCCCTCTGTGCCCGCATCGCCCTGCTCTCGCAAGTCGTCGATGTTTTTCACACCGCCAAGAACGCGGACGCAGCCATTCGCGAGGCGCGTAGCCGTGCCGGTGGTTGGTTCGACGCAGCGCTGGTCGCTGCGTTCGAGCGGGTGGCCGCCGTGCCGGCATTCTGGCTGGCCCTCGCCTCACCGGACATCGAAATGCACGTGGTCTCGATGGAACCTGCCGGAGGGCGTGTCGCGCTCGACGACGATTACCTCGACGAGATCGCCGCCGCATTCGGCCAGGTGGTCGACAGCAAGAGTCCCTTTACCAGCGGCCACAGTGCGCGCGTGGCCGACTACGTGGACGCCATCGCACTGGAACTCGACTTGGCGCCCGCACGGCGCCGATGGCTGCGCCGCGGCGCACTGCTGCACGACGTCGGCAAGCTGGGCGTGAGCAACTCGGTGCTCGACAAGCCGGCCAAGCTGGACCGTGACGAGTGGCTGTCGGTCCAGCAACACGCCCGGCACACCGAGGCCATCCTGTCGCGCATCGGCGCCTTCGAAGAGTTGGCACGCATCGCGTCGGCGCATCACGAGCGGCTGGACGGCGGCGGCTACCCACGGGGACTGAAGGCCGAGCAGATCTCGCTGGAGACACGGATCATCACAACCGCCGACATTTTCGATGCGATCTCGGCCGATCGCCCCTACCGCGCCGCAGTCCCGGTCGACGCGACGCTGACGATGATGGCCGAGAGCGTCGGTACCGCGATCGACCCCGCCTGCTTCGAGGCGCTCAAGCGCGTGATCGCGCGGGGCGCTGACACCTGCATGGCATCGCCATAAAAAAGCCCGCGGCGCAGGCGCGGCGGGCTCGGTGTTCAGCGCGGAACGATCAGGCCAGCGTGTACGCCGTCTTCACGATGGTGAAGAACTCCTGCGCATACTTGCCCTGCTCGCGCGGGCCGTAGCTGGAGCCCTTGCGGCCGCCGAAGGGCACGTGGTAGTCCACACCGGCCGTCGGCAGGTTGACCATCACCATGCCGGCCTGACTGTGGCGCTTGAAGTGCGTCGCGTACTTCAGGCTGGTCGTCGCGATGCCGGCGGACAGGCCGAACTGCGTGTCGTTGGCCGTGGCCAGTGCTTCCTCGTAGTCCTTCACGCGGATCACGCTGGCAACCGGGCCGAAGATTTCTTCGCGGTTGATGCGCATCTTCTTGTCGCTGTCGACGAACAGCGCCGGCGCCATGTAGAAGCCTTCGGTGTCGAGCTTCAGGCGGCCGCCGCCTGCCGCCAGCACCGCCCCTTCGCTCTTACCGATCTCGACGTAGCTCAGGTCCTGCTCGAGCTGGCTCTGGCTCGACACCGGGCCGACGTCGGTGCCCTGCGCCAGCGCGTCGCCGACCTTGATCTTTTCCATGCGCGCCTTCATCGCCTCGATGAACTTCGGGTAGATGCCGTCGGTGACGATCAGCCGGCTCGACGCGGTGCAGCGCTGGCCGGTCGAATAGAAGGCGCTCTGCACGCTGAGTTCGACCGCCTGGTTCAGGTCGGCGTCGTCCAGGATGACCTGCGGGTTCTTGCCGCCCATCTCGAGCTGCACCTTCTTGTGGTGGGTGGCGCACTGCACCGCGATGCGGCTGCCGACACCGACCGAGCCAGTGAAGCTGATGGCGTGGATGCCGGGGTGGTTGACCAGCGCATCGCCGATCACGCTGCCGCGGCCCATCACCAGATTGAACACCCCGGCCGGAATGCCCGAGCGGCTGATGATCTCGGCCAGCGCCCAGGCGCAGCCCGGCACCAGGTCGGCCGGCTTCATCACGACGCAGTTGCCGAAGGCCAATGCAGGCGCGATCTTCCAGGCCGGAATGGCGATGGGGAAGTTCCAGGGTGTGATCAGGCCGACGACGCCGACCGGCTCGCGGGTGATCTCGACGCCGATGTTCGGGCGCACCGAAGGGATCGTCTCGCCGGCCAGGCGAAGGCATTCGCCGGCGAAGAACTTGAAGATCTGGCCGGCGCGGGTGGCTTCGCCGATGCCTTCGGCCTTGGTCTTGCCCTCTTCGCGGGCGAGCAGGGTGCCCAGTTCTTCCTTGCGCGCCAGGATCTCGGTGCCGATCTTGTCGAGCGCGTCCGAGCGCATCTGGATGCCGCTGGTCGACCAGGCCGGGAACGCGGCGGTGGCCGCAGCCACGGCGGCTTCGACATGCGACGCATCGCCTTGGGTGTATTCGGCGATCGTGTCGCCCAGGTTCGACGGGTTCAGGTTCGGGCTGTAGCTGTTGCCCTTCTTCCATTCGCCGCCGATCAGGTTGTCGTGTTGTTGCATGTCGGATCCTTGTGATGAAAGTGAGAAAGCCGAAGCGGTTGCGCTTCGGCTCGGGGAAGAAACGATGGGGCCGAGATTAACGCCTCAGCGCACCATGCAGGGCCGCTTGTTGTCGAACTGCCAGCCGGGGATCAGGTACTGCATGGCCTGCGCGTCGTTGCGCGCGCCCAGGCCGTGCTTCAGGTACAGCTGGTGCGCCTTCTCGACCTCGTCCATGTCCAGCTCGACGCCCAGGCCGCCCTTCGTCGGCACCTGCACGTAGCCGCCTTCGATCTGCAGCGGATTCTTCGTCAGGCGCTGGCCGTCCTGCCAGATCCAGTGCGTGTCGATGGCCGTGACCTTGCCGGGCGCGGCCGCGGCCACGTGGGTGAACATCGCGAGCGACACGTCGAAGTGGTTGTTCGAATGCGAGCCCCAGGTCAGGCCCCAGGCCTGGCACAGCTGCGCGACGCGCACGGAACCCTGCATGGTCCAGAAGTGCGGATCGGCCAGCGGGATGTCGACCGACTGCAGCGAGAGGCTGTGCACCATCTCGCGCCAGTCGGTGGCGACCATGTTGGTGGCGGTCGGGAGGCCGGTGGCGCGGCGGAACTCGGCCATCACCTCACGGCCGGAGAACACGCCTTCGGCGCCGCACGGGTCTTCGGCATAGGCCATCACGCCATGCAGGTCGCGCGTGATGCGGATCGCGTCCTTCAGCAGCCAGCCGCCGTTGGGGTCGAGCGTCACGCGCGCCTCAGGGAAGCGCTCGTGCAGCGCACGGATCGCCTCGACCTCTTCCTCGCCGCGCAGCACCCCGCCCTTGAGCTTGAAGTCGGTGAAGCCGTAGCGCGCATGGCTGGCCTCGGCCAGGCGCACGATGGCTTCGGGCGTCATGGCTTCCTCGTGACGCAGGCGGAACCAGTCGTTGTCGGCATCGGGTTCGCTGCGGTACGGCAGGTCGGTCTTCTCCCGGTCGCCGACGTAGAACAGGTAGCCGAGCATCTGCACCGCATCGCGCTGCTGGCCTTCGCCGAGCAAGGCGGCGACGGGCACGTTCAGGTGCTGGCCGAGCAGGTCGAGCAGCGCGGCCTCGGCGGCCGTGACCGCGTGGATGGCGATGCGCAGGTCGAAGGTCTGCGTGCCGCGCCCGCCGCTGTCGCGATCGGCGAACTGGGCGCGCATGGCGTTGAGCATCGCGTTGTGCCGGCCGATCGGCTGCCCGACGATGAGGCCGCGCGCATCTTCCAGCGTCTGGCGGATCTTCTCGCCGCCGGGCACCTCGCCCACGCCGGTGTGGCCGGCGCTGTCTTTGAGGATCAGCAGGTTGCGGGTGAAGAACGGGCCGTGGGCGCCGCTCAGGTTCATCAACATGTCGTCGTGGCCCGCGACCGGGACCACGCGCAGCTCGGTGACGATGGGGGTCTGCGACGCAGACGCAGAAGAGGAAGAAGTGGATGTCGTCATGGCTTCGAGGATGAGGAAAGGGCCCGCCATGCGGACCCCTCGTTTTTCAGTCGGCGGTGATCTTGCGCGTCTCGATCAGCGTTTTCCAGCGCGCCCATTCGCGGGCCTGGAAGGCGGTGAACTCGGCCGGCGTGCTGGCCACGACCTCGAGGCCCTGCTCCACCATCCGCTTCTTCACCTCGGGATCGTTGATGGCGGCGATGGCCGCAGCGCTCAACTTGTCCTTCACGGCTGGCGGCAGGCCCTTGGGCGCGGCCAGGCCTTGCCACGAATACACCTCCGCGCCCTTCACACCCGCCTCGGCCAGCGTCGGCACGTCGGGCAGCACGGGCGAACGCTTGTCACCGGTCACGGCGATCGCATGCAGCTTGCCGGCCTTGATGTGCGGCAGCACCGCATTCACGTTCTGGAACGAGAAGTCGACCTGGCCACCCAGCAGGTCGTTGATGGCCGGCGCCCCGCCCTTGTAGGGGATGTGTAGGCCCTCGGTGCCGCTCTGCTGCCAGAACACCTCGGCCGAGAGGTGGTCCGACGAGCCGTTGCCCGAGCTGGCGAAACTCACCTTGCCCGGGTTGGCCTTCAGCGTCGCGATGACCTCGGCCACGGTGCGCTCCTTTTGCTTGGGGCTGGCCACCAGCACGTTGGGCGCCTGCACCGGCACGCTGATGTAGTCGAAGTCCTTCATGGCGTCGTACGGCACGCTCTTCTGCAGATGCGGCGTGACCACGAACGCACCGAGCGACGACACGAGCAGCGTGTAGCCGTCGGGCGCGGCCCGCTTCACGAAGCCCGCACCGATGGTGCCGGTCGCGCCCGGCTTGTTGTCGACCACGAAGGGCTGGCCGAGCTTGGTCTGCATCTGCAGCGCCATGGCGCGGGCGACCATGTCGGTCGAGCCACCCGCGGGGAACGGCACGACGATGGTCACCGACTTGTCGGGCCAGGTGGTCGTTTGGGCCATGGCGCTCAGCGACAGCGCGCACGACAGGGCAATCAGCATTTTTTTCATGATGTCTCCGTTGTCCGGTGGAAGCGGCTCAGGCTTGCTGCGAGCCGAGCTTGTCGATGAGGGCCTTGAGCATTTCCATCTCGTCGGGCTTCAGGTCGGTCAGCGGCGGGCGCACCGGGCCAGCGTCGTGGCCGACGATCTTGGCGCCGGCCTTCACGATGCTCACGGCGTAGCCCTGCATGCGGTTGCGCAGGTCGAGGTAGGGCATGAAGAAGTCCTTGAGCAGGCGGTGCTGCGTGGCCATGTCGTCGTCGCGCACGGCTTCGTAGAACTGCATCGCGGTCTTCGGGATGAAGTTGAAGACGGCCGACGAGTACACCGGCGTGCCCATCGCCTTGTAGGCTGCGGCGTAGACCTCGGCCGTGGGCAGGCCACCCAGGTAGGCGAAGCGATCGCCCATGCGCTGGTAGATCGCGACCATCATCTCGATGTCGCCGATGCCGTCCTTGAAGCCCACGAGGTTCGGGTTGCGCTCGGCCAGCTTGGCCAGCGTCTCGGGCTTGAAGCGGGTCGAGCCGCGGTTGTAGATGATCACGCCGAAGTCCACGCTCTTGCACACGGCCTCGACGTGCGCGGCCAGGCCTTCCTGGCCGGCTTCGGTCAGGTAGTGCGGCAGCAGCAGGATGCCGTGGGCGCCGGCCTTCTCTGCCGCCTGGGCGCATTCGATGGCGAAGCGCGTCGGGCCACCGGCGCCGGCAATGATCGGCACCACGCCGCGGCAGGTGTCGACCGCGGTCTTGATGATGCCGGGGTACTCCGCGCCGGTCAGCGAGAAGAACTCGCCCGTGCCGCCCGCGGCGAACAGGGCACTCGCGCCGTAGGGCGCCAGCCATTCGAGACGCTTCTCGTAGCCCTGCTTGTTGAAGTCGCCATTCGCGTCGAAGTCGGTCAGCGGGAACGACAGCAGGCCGGAGCCCATGATGGATTTGAGTTCTTGCGGATTCATGAAATATCCAATGAGTGAATGGAAAGAAAAGTAAGCCGGCGGCGCGCGATCAGTCGAGCTTGAGGTTGGCGTCGGCCACGACCTTGGCCCAGCGTGCGCGTTCCTTGTTGAAGAACTGCTCTTCCTCCGCCGGCGCCATCGTCACCACCTCGGCGCCTTGCCCGGCGAGGCGCGAGCGGATGTCGGCGGCACGGATGACCGTGATGAGTTCCTTGTTGAGGCGCTGCACCACGGCGTCGGGCGTGCCCTTGGCCACACGCACGCCTTGCCAGGTGCCGGATTCGAAGCCCGGCACACCCTGCTCCGAAATGGTCGGCACATCGCCAATCAGCGGCATGCGCGTGCCTTTGGAGACGGCCAGCACTTTCAGCTTGCCGCCCTGCACCTGGGGCAGCGTGGCGAGCATGCCGTTCATCAGCACCTGGGTCTGGCCCGCGACCGTGTCCTGGATCGCCTGCACGCCGCCCTTGTACGGCACGTAGGTCCACTTGGCGCCGCTGGCGCGTTCGAGGGCCACGCCGGCCAGGTGCGGCGCGCTGCCGGTGGCGGTCACGGCGAAGTTCAGATCGCTGGTCTTCGACAGAGCGATGAGTTCCTTGAGGTTGTTCGCCTTGACCGACGGATGCACCACCAGCAGGTGCGGCGAATAGGCCAGCATCGTCACGCCGCGCAGGTCCTTCGACGGGTCGAACGGCAGCTTGGTGTAAATCGACGGGCTGATGGCCAGCGCGCCCACGTCGCACAGCAGCAGCGTGTAGCCATCAGGAGCCGACTTGGCGACGAAATCGGCGCCGAGGTTGCCGTTGGCGCCGGGCCGGTTCTCCACGATCACTGGCTGCTTGAGCGCTTCGGACAGTGGCTGGCTGATGGCGCGGGCAATGATGTCCGACGAACCGCCGGGCGGGTACGGCACGATGAGCTTGATGGGCTTCGTCGGCTGCCATCCGACCTGGGCCATGGCGGCCAGGGGTGCAGCAAACGCGAGGGAGGCAAGGCAGGCGGAGCCGACAAGGCGGCGTCGAGCGATGGACATGGACATCTCCGTTGTTTTTGAAAGGCAATCTCACCCGCATCACTGCAAAGTGATCAGTCATCGTACAACTGAGAGAATGACTTGTCCAGCGTTGTCCCCGCGAAATCTCAGGCCGGCGTCTCGCCGGCCGCCTGCTCGGCGCGGCGCGCCACCTCTTGCGCCAGCCGCAGCCGTTCGCGGCTGTTGGTCAGGTGGATGCGCATTGCCGCACGGGCCGACTCGGCATCGCGCCGAGCGATCGCTGCATAGATCTCCTCATGCTCGCGATTGACACGGCTGAGGTACGCACCGCTTCGGTCAGCGGTGCGGATGGCATTGATACGCGTGCGCGGAATGATCGTGGTGCCGAGGTGGCTCATGATGTCCGCAAAGTACGCATTGCCGGTCGACTGCGCGATCTGCAGGTGGAAGCGGAAGTCGGGCGCCACCGTGTCGCCGGCCACGGCCACATTGGCCTCGAAGTCGTCCAGCGCTTGGCGCATGGCCTGCAGATGCTCATCGGTGCGCCGCACGGCGGCCAGCCCGGCGGACTCGGTCTCCAGGCTGATGCGCAGCTCGAGCACGGCCAACACATCGACCGACGTGGCGATGTCGCCCGCGTCCAGCCGGAACACGCCGCTGGCACGCTGCTGCAGCACGAAGGTGCCAATGCCATGGTGCGTCTCGACCAGGCCGGCGGCCTGCAGCTTCGACAGTGCCTCGCGCACCACCGTTCGGCTCACACCGAAGGCCTGCATGATTTCAGACTCGGTCGGCAACTTGTCCCCGGGGCGCAGCACGCCGTCGCGGATGCGCACCCCGAAATCGTCGACCAGACTGTGCGCCAAGCCCCGCCCACGCTGCCGCGGCCGGGCCACGTAAGGCGTCGGCGCCGGGACATCGGACATGGTGGGAAGTTCTGTTGACACACGAGCCATGCGCTGATGATAATCTTCCGAGAAGTTGTACGACAACAGATAACTTACGAGAGACAAGCCACCCGATGAGTGCATCCGCCCCTGCAGCCGCCGTTTCCACTGCTTCGGCGGGCCCACGCCTGCATCGACTCCTGCTCACCGGCGCCGCCGGTGGCCTGGGCAAGGTGCTGCGCGAACGTCTGCAGCCCTGCGCCGAGGTCATCCGCCTGTCCGACATCGGCGCCATGGCACCGGCTGCCGGTGCCGCTGAAGAAGTCGTGCCCTGCGACCTGGCCGACAAGCAGGCCGTCGATGCGTTGGTGGCGGGCTGCGACGCCATCGTCCACCTGGGCGGCGTGTCGGTCGAACGCCCCTTCGAGGAGATCCTCGAGGCCAACATCAAGGGCATCTTCCACGTCTACGAAGCCGCGCGCCGCCATGGCGTGAAGCGCGTGGTGTTCGCCAGTTCCAACCACGTGATCGGTTTCTACAGGCAGGACGAACACATCGACGCCACCGCCGCGCGCCGGCCCGACGGCTATTACGGCCTGTCGAAGTCCTTCGGCGAGGACGTGGCCCAGTTCTACTTCGACCGCTACGGCATCGAGACGGTCAGCATCCGCATCGGTTCCTCCTTCCCTGAGCCGCTCAACCGCCGAATGATGAGCACCTGGCTCAGCTACCGCGACCTGACCACGCTGATCGAGAAGGCGCTGTTCACGCCCGACGTGAAGCACACGGTGGTCTACGGCATGTCGGCCAACCGCGACGTCTGGTGGGACAACAGCGCCGCCGCGCACCTGGGCTTCGTGCCGCAGGACAGTTCGGAGGCGTTCCGCGACAAGGTCGAGGCGCAACCCCCGGTGCCATCGACGGACCCGAACGCCATCTACCAGGGCGGTGCCTTCACCGCCCAGGGCCCCTTCGGCGACTGAGCCCGCGGCGCGAGCACACCATGCAAGCCGAACTCGTCCTCGACGCTCGCAACGCAACGGGGGAAAGCCCGGTCTGGCATGCCGCCGAACAGGCGCTGTACTGGGTCGACATCCCGGCGCGCCAGCTCCACCGCCTTGTCCCGACCAGCGGCGCCCACAGCACATGGACCGGCGACGAGATGCTCGCCTGCATCGCGCCGCGCGCGGGTCATCCGGGCCAGTGGATCGCCGGGATGGAAAGCGGCCTCTTCGCCATCGCCACGAAGGACGACGGCACGCTGGCGACCACGCCCATCGCGCGTGCGGCCCATGCCGCGCACGGCATGCGCTTCAACGACGGCCGCTGCGACCGCCAGGGCCGCTTCTGGGCCGGCACGATGCTCATGGACATGGCGGCGGCACGCACCGTCGGCCGCGTCTACCGCTACCAGAGCGACGTGAACGAAGAAGCCGCGCTGCGCGTGCACTTCGACGAGATGATCGTGCCCAACGGCATGGCGTTCAGCCCCGATGGCCGAACCATGTACCTGTCGGACTCGCACCCGACCGTGCAGGCCATCTGGGCCTTCGACTACGACACCGCGACCGGCACGCCGCACAACCGCCGCCTCTTCGTCGACATGAAGCCGCTGCCCGGCCGGCCCGACGGCGCCGCGATCGATGCCGACGGCTGCTACTGGATCTGCGGCAACGACGCCGGTCAGGTGCATCGCTTCACGCCCGACGGCCGGCTCGACCGCTCGCTCGACGTGCCGGTCAAGAAGCCGGCCATGTGCGCCTTCGGCGGCGCGCAGCTCGACACGCTCTACGTCACGTCGATACGCCCTGGCGGCGATCTGTCGGACCAGCCGCTGGCCGGCGGCGTGTTCGCGCTTCGGCCCGGCGTGCAGGGGCTGCCCGAGCCGGCCTGCCAGTTCTGATTCCAAGAATTTCGACAACCACCACCCGTAGAGGAAGACAAATGAGACTGCAACGCACACTGATCGCCCTGACCGCCTGCGCCGCCGCCGCGCTGGCGAGTTTCGGCGCGCAAGCGACCGAGTTCCGCTCCGCCGACATCCACCCCGACGACTATCCGACCGTCACCGCAGTCAAGTTCATGGGCGAGCGTCTGAAGGAACTCTCGGGTGGCAAGCACACCATCAAGGTGTTCAACAACAGTTCGCTCGGCAACGAGAAGGACACCATCGAGCAGACCAAGATCGGCGCCCTGCAGATGGTGCGCGTGAACATCGCGCCGATGAACAACATCTGCGCCGAGACGCAGGTGCCGACCATGCCCTTCCTGTTCCGCTCGGTCGACCACCTGCACAAGGTGCTCGACGGTCCGATCGGCGAAGAGATTCTGAAGAGCTGCGAGAAGCAGGGCTTCATCGGCCTGGCTTACTACGACAGCGGCGCGCGTTCGATGTTCACCGCCAAGAAGCCGGTGCGCAGCTTCGCCGACATGAAGGGCCTGAAGGTCCGCGTGCAGCAGTCCGACCTGTGGGTGTCGATGCTCGAAGCCATGGGCGCCAACGCCACGCCGATGCCCATGGGCGAGGTCTACACCGGCCTCAAGACGGGCCTGATCGACGCTGCCGAGAACAACTACCCCACTTACGAAAGCGCACGCGCCTTCGAAGTGGCCAAGTACTACAGCAAGACAGAACACTCGATGGCGCCGGAGATGCTGCTGTTCTCCAAGCGCGTGTGGGACAAGCTCACGCCGCAGGAGCAAGGCTGGATCCGCCAGGCCGCGAAGGAATCGGTGCCCTACATGCGCAAGCAGTGGGAAGCGCGCGAGATCAAGTCTCTCGCCACGGTGAAGGCCGGCGGCGCCGAGATCATCGACGTCGACAAGGCGCCGTTCCAGGCCGCGATGAAGCCGGTGTACGACAAGTTCATCACCGACGCGAAGCTCAAGGACCTCGTCAAGCGAGTTCAGGACACGAAGTAAACGGCTAGGAAGCTTCCCCTGCGGGGGAAGCGGAAGAACCACATGTACACCAAACTCTGCCGCACGCTCGCGCGTGCCTGCATGTGGCTGGGCATCTTCGGACTCGTCGCAGTGATCTGCGCGGTGAGCTGGCAGGTGTTCGGCCGCTACGTCATGAACAACACGCCCACCTGGGCCGAGAGCCTGGCGTTGCTGCTGGTGCTCTACGTCACGATGTTCGGCGTCGCCGTCGGCGTGCGCGACGCGGGCCACATCGGGCTCGAATCCTTTCTGGTGCTCGCGCCCGACGCGCTGCGCCTGAAGATGGAATTCCTCATCCATTTCCTGATCCTCGTCTTCGGCGCGACCATGGCCTGGAACTGCGCATCGCTGGCCGAATCGGTGTGGGACTACCGCCTGCCCACGCTGTGGATCTCCGAAGGATGGAAGTACGTGCCGGCCGCCATCTCCGGCGTGCTGATCGTCATGTTCTCGATCGAACACATCATCGCTTTGGCCCAAGGCCGCGAAGTCGAACCCGCCTGGACCTGAGCCCATGACCATTCCTCTGTTGATCCTGTCCGTGTCCTTCACGGTCTTCCTGCTGCTGGGCGTGCCGGTCGCCTTCTCGATCGGCCTGTCGGCGCTCGCCACCCTCGCCTACGAAGGCCTGCCGCTCGCGGTGGGCTTCCAGCAGATGACGTCCGGCATGAGCATCTTCTCGTTCCTGGCGATTCCCTTCTTCATCTTCGCGGGCGAGCTGATGCTCTACGGCGGCATCGCCGACCGCATCGTCAATTTCGCGCGCAACCTGGTGGGCCACGTGCGCGGCGGGCTGGGCATGTCGAACGTGGTGGCCTGCACGCTGTTCGGCGGCGTCTCGGGCTCGCCGGTGGCCGACGTCTCGGCCATGGGCGCCGTGATGATCCCGATGATGAAGAAGGAGGGCTACCACGCGGACTACGCCGTCAACGTGACCACGCACGCGGCCCTCGTCGGCGCGCTGATGCCGACCAGCCACAACCTGATCATCTATTCGCTCGCTGCGGGCGGCAAGGTGTCGATCGCCGCGCTGATCCTCGCGGCCATGCTGCCGGCGTTGATCCTGACCATCAGCAACCTGACGGCCGCCTACGTGGTGGCGGTGAAGCGCGGCTATCCGGCCGGCACCTTCCCGGGCTGGTCCATCGTGGCGCGCTCCTTCGCGGCGGCGCTGCCGGGCCTGTTCATCGTCGTGCTGATCCTCGGCGGGATTCTGTCGGGCATCTTCACCGCGACCGAATCGGCCGCGGTGGCGGTGCTCTATGCGCTGGCGCTCACGATCTTCCTGTACCGCACGCTGAAGTGGGAACACTTCATCAAGGCGGCCTCGAAGGCGGTGCGCACCACCGGCGTGATCCTGCTGCTGATCGGCATCTCGAGCACCTTCGGCTATCTCATCAGCCTCTACGGCGTGGCCGAGCTCACGGGCCAGATGCTGTCGCAGATCACCAGCACGCCGTGGATGATCTTCCTGATGATCAACGTGATCCTGTTCGTGCTCGGCACCTTCCTGGACATGGCCGCGACCATCCTGCTGTGCACGCCGATCTTCCTGCCGATCGCGCAGCAATACGGCATGACCTCGGTGCAGTTCGGCATCGTCATGCTCATCAACTGCGCACTGGGCCTGAACACGCCGCCCGTTGGCACGACTCAGTTCGTGGGCTGCGCGATCGGCGGGGTGTCGGTCGGCACCGTGATGAGAACCATCTGGCCCTTCTACGGCGCGCTGATCTTCGCGCTGGGCCTCGTGACCTTCGTGCCGGCCTTCTCGACCTGGCTGCCGAGCATGTTCATGGTGGTGAAGTAAGGCGGCCCCACAGGAAACGAAACCATGATCGTCCCGACGCCTCTCACCATCCGCATGCACGCGGCCGACAACGTGGCCATCGTCGCCAACGATGGCGGGTTGCCCTCGGGCACCGTGCTTGCCTCCGGCCTGACGCTGGTCGACAAGGTGCCGCAGGCGCACAAGGTCGCGCTCGAGGACATCCCAGAGGGCGGCGTGGTACGGCGCTACAACGTGCCGATCGGCTATGCGCTCAAGCCCATCCCGGCCGGCAGCTGGGTGCACGAGCGCCTGCTGCAGATGCCCGCGGCGCGCGCGCTCGAAGGCCTGCCGATCGCCACCGTCCGGCCGCCGGAGATGCCGCCGCTGGAGGGCTACACCTTCGAGGGCTACCGCAACCTCGACGGCTCGGTGGGCACGCGCAACATCCTGGCGATCACGCAGACGGTGCAATGCGTGGCCGGCGTGGTCGACTTCGCGGTGCAGCGCATCAAGGCCGAGCTGCTGCCGAAGTACCCGAACGTCGACGACGTGGTGGGCTTGTCGCACAGCTACGGCTGCGGCGTGGCCATCGATGCGCCCGACGCCATCATTCCGATCCGCACGTTGCGCAACATCAGTCTCAACCCCAACTTCGGCGGCGAGGTGATGGTGATCAGTCTGGGCTGCGAGAAGCTGCAGCCCGAGCGCCTGCTGCCGCCGGGCAGCATCCCGCTGGTCGACGAGCGCAATGTCGCCGACGTCGGTGTCAGCGCCGAGAGCCCGCTCGATGTGGTCTGCCTGCAGGACGATGCGCACGTCGGCTTTATGTCGATGATCGATTCGATCATGACGCAGGCCGAGGAACACCTTGAACGCCTGAATGCGCGCCGCCGCGAGACGGTGCCCGCCAGCGAGCTCGTCGTCGGCGTGCAATGCGGCGGCAGCGACGCCTTCTCGGGCGTGACCGCCAACCCGGCCGTCGGCTTCTGCACCGACCTGCTGGTGCGCGCTGGCGCCACCGTCATGTTCTCCGAGGTGACCGAGGTGCGCGACGGCATCGACCAGCTCACCTCGCGCGCCACCACGCCCGCCGTGGCCGAGGCCATGATCCGCGAGATGGCCTGGTACGACGCGTACCTCGACCGCGGGCGCGTTGACCGCAGCGCCAACACCACGCCCGGCAACAAGAAGGGCGGGCTGTCGAACATCGTCGAGAAGGCGATGGGCTCGATTGTGAAGAGCGGCAGCGCGCCGATCTCCGGCGTGGTCTCGCCCGGCGAGAAGGCTCGGCAGAAGGGCCTGCTCTATGCCGCCACCCCGGCCAGCGATTTCATCTGCGGCACGCTGCAACTGGCCGCGGGCATGAACCTGCACGTGTTCACCACCGGCCGCGGCACGCCCTACGGCCTGGCCGAGGTGCCGGTCATCAAGGTGGCGACGCGCAGCGACCTCGCGCGGCGCTGGCACGACCTGATGGACATCAATGCGGGGCGCATCGCCGATGGCGAGGCCAGCATCGAGGACGTGGGCTGGGAGATGTTCCGGCTCATGCTCGACGTGGCCAGTGGCCGCAAGAAGACCTGGGCCGAGCACTGGAAGCTGCACAACGCGCTGGTCCTTTTCAACCCCGCCCCCGTGACCTGAACCCAGGAGACCATCGATGGAAGACCTTCAAGGAAAGACCGCACTCGTGACCGGCGCCAGCACCGGCATCGGCGCCGCCGTGGCCATCGCCTTCGGCGCGCGTGGCATGCGCGTGGCGGTGCATTACAACCAGTCGGCCGGGCCGGCACAGGCGGTGGTCGACACCATCGTCAAGGCGGGCGGCGACGCCTTCGCGTTGCAGGGCGACGTGCGGAACGCGGCTGACATCGTGCGCGTGGTGCGCGAGACGACGGCGCGCCTGGGCAGCATCGACGTACTGGTCAACAACGCGGGCAGCCTGGTCAAGCGTGTGCCGATCGCCGAGTTCGACGACGCGTTGTTCGACGAGGTGATGCACATCAACGCACGTTCGATGCTCGCCTTCTGCCGCGAGGTGGTGCCTTTGATGCGCACACGCGGCCAGGGCGGCAGCATCATCAACGTGTCGTCGGTCGCCGCACGCAACGGCGGCGGACCGGGCGCGTACCTGTACGCGGGCTCGAAGGGCTTCGTGAGCACGGCGACGCACGGGCTGGCCAAGGAACTCGCGCCCGATGACATCCGTGTGAACGCCGTGGCGCCGGGCGTGATCCAGACGCCGTTCCAGGACCGCTTCTCGACGCCCGCCATCCTCGAGACCTTCAAGGCCGGCATCCCGATGGGCCGCATCGGCGACCCCGACGACTGCACCGGCGCCTTCCTCTATCTCGCATCGAAACAGCTGTCGGGCTACGTGACCGGCCAAGTCCTCGAAGTGAATGGCGGGCAGTACATGCCCTGACGAATCCGCCCCCTGCCGAAACCGACAAACAACAACACGGCATCCACACGCAGGCGCCTCGCGTCTGCCACACCCTTGAAGACCTCTAGAAGGAGACACACCATGCAACGCCGCACCCTCATCCAGGCCGCAGCCGCCTCACTGGCCGCAAGCGCCCTTCCCGCTTTCGCGCAAGGCGCCTGGCCCACCGGCAAGGCCATCACCTACCTGGTGCCCTTCCCCGCCGGCGGCACGACCGACACGCTGGGCCGCCTCATCAGCCAGAAGCTGGGCACGGCGCTCGGCACCAGCGTGGTCATCGACAACCGCGGCGGTGCCGGCGGCAGCGTGGGCTCGGAAGTCGCGTCGCGCGCCGCGCCCGACGGCTACACGATGCTGGGCGGCACGATCAGCTCGCACGCCATCAACGTGAGCCTGTACCCGAAGATCGGCTACGACCCGATCAAGTCCTTCGCGCCGGTCACGTTGATCGGCACCAACCCGGTCGTGCTGGTGGTGAACGCCGCCAGCCCCTACAAGACGCTGAAGGATGTGCTCGAAGCGAGCAAGGCCAAGCCGGGCGGCCTGTCGTCGGCCTCGGCCGGCACCGGCACGTCGCAACACCTGTCGCTCGAACTGCTGGCCTACAAGTCGGGCGTGAAGTTCACCCATGTGCCGTACAAGGGCAGCGGCCCGGCGATTCAGGACGTGCTCGGCGGCCAGGTCGATATGATGTTCGACACCACGGTGGTCGCGGCGCCCCACATCCAGAGCGGCAAGCTGCGCGCCATCGCCGTGACCTCGGCCAAGCGCCTGGCCTCGATGCCCGACGTGCCGACGGTGGCCGAGTCCGGCATCAAGGGCCTGGGCGATTTCGAGGTGGTGTCATGGCAGGCGATCTTCGTGCCGGCCGGCACGCCCGCGCCGATCGTCGAACGCCTGCACACGGAGATCCGCACGATCCTCGCGCAGCCCGACATGCAGGAGAAGATGAAGGGCTTCGGCATGGAGCCGGCGGACATGACGACGGCGCAGATCGCCGCCTTCCAGAAGGCCGAGGTCGACAAGTGGGCCCAGGTCATCAAGGCCGCCAACATCAAGGTCGACTGAGGCCTCGCGCCGGGGCGGCTAGCGCGGCGAGCGCCGCCAGCCGAACCAGGCGCACACCGCGACCGGGATGCCAAGCGTGACCCACGCCAGCATGTCCCCGGCGCCCCCGTCGCTGAACAGCGCGGAGATCAGGCCCACAGTGGTGAGCACGCCCATCACCAGCGGCCAGCCCCACAGGCGCCAGAAGGCATGGCGCGGCTTCATGGCCGGGCCTCCTTCATCACGGCGGCCGGCTGCGCACCGCCGGCACCATGGACGTCACCCACCCCTGCTTTCGCCTTTTCCTTCGGCACCGGCACGCTGTTGCCGCGCTTGAGCCACAGGTACAGGCCACTGCCCAGCACGATGATGGTGGCGATGTCGAGCAGCGCCCACAGGATCTGCATCGGCATGCCGCCGTAGTCGCCGAAATGCAGCGGTTGCGACACCAGCAGCGCGGTCAGGTACCACGGCAGCTTCGGTGCGGCCGTCACCTCGGCCGTCTTGGCATCGACCAGCACCGGCTGCAGCAGCTTCGACGTGAAAGGCTCGTTGCCCTTGAGGAACACGGTGGTGTGGTGCGGGCTCGAGAAGGCCGTACCGGGGAAGGCGATGAACGACAGCTTGCTGTTGGGGGACTGCGCATAGGCCGCGTCGAGCGACTTCTGCACCGAGCCACGCTCTGCCACCGGGGTGATGGGCTGTCCCTGGTACGGCGCCAGCAGCGCGCTGAGCTGGTCGTACTGCCAGTACTTGATCACCAGGTCGGCCCAGGTGTTGATCATGCCGGTGCCGCCCACCACGAAGGCCCACACCAGCGTCACGACACCCAGCAGGTTGTGCAGGTCGAGCCACTTCAGGCGCGGCCGCTTGTCGCGGCGCACCGTGCCGAACTCCAGCTTGCGCATGAAGGGCGAATACAGCACCACGCCCGAGACGATGGCCACCAGCAGCAGCAGGCCCATGAAGCCGA
>CALRYR010000012.1:0-19797 GCA_943372425.1 Variovorax sp. YR752
GCCGTCGTGGCCGCCCACGGTGGCGGCCATCGGCGCGCTCCCCTCAGGCCGCACTGACAGCCGTCGCGCCCACCGGCGTGTCGTTGCTGGTCAGCAGCGACGTGAGCTCGTTGAGCCGCTGCTGAAGCTCGGTCAGGCCGCTGTCCTGCGCCGCGATCTCGGCCAGCCGCTCGTCCAGATTGCCGGCGGCGCCCTGGATGCGCTCGACCGACTCCAGGCGGCGACCGAAGCTGCGGCGGCGCTCCTTGAGCTGGACGTCGAGCTGGGCCCCGGCCCCCTTGCTCCAGCGCTCGACCTCGGTCATGGCGGCTTCGTTGACCACCCTCAGCCGGCTCGACAGCGCCCGCACCAGCTTGTCGCAGAAGTCGGCCTGCGCCAGCTTCAGCAGGTTGCCGACGCCCAGGTAGTGGATGTGGCTCTGCTCGATCTGGGTGAGCTGCTCCTGGAAGCCGCTCAGGTCCGGCTCGGCCGGCGCCTGCAGCGTGAAGCCGTGCTCCGCGTTGAGCTGGCGGAAGGTCGCGTGCAGCATCGACTGGATCTCGCCGGTCGTTGCCTGCACCTCGCGCAGGTTGTTGCGCAGCGCGTCGAAAGTCTCGGCGTACACCTTGCGCACGCTCAGCTTGATGCCGGGCCGCTTCAAGGCCGCGGCCAGCCGCCCCATATCGGCCTTCAGCGCCGTGCTGCCGAGCACCGCATACACCTCGCGCAGCAGCTTGCCCTGCACCGAGCGCACGGCCAGGATGCGGACATTGCTGGTCTCGAACTCGGTCTGCTCCTGCTCGATGCGCGATCGCATGTGGCGAATGACCGAGGCGTTCTTGCCGCGCAGGCCCTGCAGCTCCAGCACCTGTTCGGACAGGTCGCGCTGACGCACGTTGATGATGCGCGAAGCCTCGGCACGCAATGCGCCGATGCTGTTGTCGACCGCCAGCCGCAGCATGGTTTCGCGCTTGCCGAGCAGTCCCTCGCCCAGCACCGACTCGAGCCCTGGCAGGCGGCTCGCCTGCAGCAGCGGCGCGTCGCGCCGGATCTTCGCCTGCAGTCCCTTCTGCGCCGACACCGGCAGCACCTGCGGCAGCGGAACACCGAGCAGCTCGGCCGCGCCCTTGCGCTGGCGCTCGATCTGCGCGTCGATCTGGGCCGGCGTGCTGAGCGTGTCCCACATCGTGTCGATCTTGTTGAGCACCACGATGCGCGTCTCGCCCGCCGGGCCCTCGGTGATCAGGTGCTCGCGCCAGATCGCCAGGTCGGAGCGGGTCACGCCGGTGTCCGCCCCCAGGATGAAGACGACCGCGTGCGCCTGCGGGATCAGGCTGACCGTGAGTTCGGGCTCGGCGCCGATCGCATTGAGGCCGGGCGTGTCGAGGATGATCAGCCCCTGCTCGAGCAGCGGGTGCGGCATGTTCAGCACCGCATGCCGCCAGCGCGGGATCTCGACCCGGCCTTGGTCGTCGCGCATGGGGTTGTCGTCCGGCGTGTCGTCGCTCCAGAAGCCCAGCGCACGCGCTTCGTCGATCGGCACCCAGCGCACTTCGGCCACCTTGTTCATGGCGACCGACAGGCTCTCCGCATCGTCGACGTCGACCGGCACGTCGGTCCAGCGGTCCGGCTCCTCGCGCCAGTGCATGAGCGAAAAGGGCTCCAGCCGCGTCTCGATCGGCAGCAGCCGCAGGCTGGGCGGATGCTCGGCGTCGTAGCCAAGCTCGGTCGGGCACATGGTGGTGCGGCCCGCGCTTGCCGGCATGATGCGGCGACCGTAGCCGGCGAAGAAGATCGCGTTGATCAGCTCCGACTTGCCGCGGGAGAACTCCGCCACGAACGCGACCATGACCTTGCTCGTGCGCATCTGCGCCTCGAGCTCCTTCAGCCGCTCGGCCACGGCCTGGTCCAGCAGCTCGTTCTCGTCGAGCCAGCCGGCCAGCCATTTGAGGCGCTTCGCGAAACTGCGCCGCCAGGCACCGTGCTGGTCGAATTGCTGGTTAAAGGAGGATGTCAAAAGAGGTGGCTGTAAGTGAGGCTTACAAAATATAGCATCGGGCCTGCCCGCGCGCCGTCTCGTGAGGGCGACGACGGCTCAGTATTTTTGGCAGGTCGGGCAGAAGTAGGTGGAACGTTGGCCCTGACGGATCTGGCGAATGGGGGTGCCGCACACGCGGCAGGGCTCCCCGGCCCGGCCGTACACCGTCGCCTCCAGCTGGAAATAGCCGCTCTGCCCGTCGATATTGGAAAAATCGCGCAAGGTGCTGCCGCCACGCTCGACCGCCCGCGCCAGAACGTCGCGCACGGCCGCGTGCAGCCGCAGCGCACGCGGCCGGCTGACGCGCGACGCCGCGAGCGTCGGCCGGATGCCCGCGAGGAACAGCGCCTCGGACGCATAGATGTTCCCCACGCCCACCACCAGGTCGCCGGCCAGCAGCACCTGCTTGATCGCCGCCTGGCGCTTGCGCAGTCCGGCGTGGAAGGCCTCGAAGTCGAAGCTGTCCTCCAGCGGCTCCATCCCGAGGCCGCCGAGCAGCTTGATCGCCAGGGGCGAAGTCTCGTCCTCGACATGCACGACAGCGCCGAAGCGCCGCGGGTCGTTCAGCCGCAGCGAACCGCGGTTGGTGACCAGGTCGAAATGATCGTGCGATCCGGGCGACGGCAGCACCGCGTCGAAGCGCAGGCTGCCGGACATGCCCAGGTGAAGCAGCAACAGCCCGGCGTCGAGGTCGACCAGCAAGTACTTGCCGCGCCGCCGCACCGTCCGGACAGTGCGGCCGACGAGGCTCTCGGGCGCGACGCCCAGCGCCCAGCGCAAGGGCTTGCCCACACGCACCGCTTCGATGCGGGCGCCGGCGATGCGGTCGGCAAAGCCGCGGCGTGTGACTTCGACTTCGGGGAGTTCTGGCATGGCGCGAGCGTGCCACGAAAGCGAAGCAGGGGAACCGGATGCCCCGCAGACGCTCACACCGAAAGCCTTGCATTAATATGAGTTCAATGACCCCACTGCCCCGCCGACTCCGCCTTGCGGCGGCCCTCTCCGTCGCCCTGATCGCGGCTGCCGCGCAGGCCCAGCCGACCCCATCCACCCCGCCGGCGACACCGCCGGCCGCCGAGCCGACCAGCCCTGCGCCGATCGTCCAGCCTGCACCGGCACCGGCATCTGCCCAGTCGCTGAAGGCCGCGGTGGCGGAAGAGGCCAAGGCATCCGCGCTCAGCGCCGAGCTGTTCTACGAGGTGCTGGTCGGCGAGATCACGGCCCGCTCGGGCGATCCGGGCGCCGGCTACGCGTTGGTGCTCGATGCGGCAAAGCGCACCCGCGATCCCGCGCTTTTCCAGCGAGCGGTGGAGATCGCGCTGCAATCGCGCTCGGGCGAAGCCGCCCTGGCGGCGGCCCGTGACTGGAAGGACAGCGTGCCCAACTCCCGCGAGGCCCGCCGCTTCGAGTTGCAGATCCTCATCGCGCTGAACCGCATTGAGGAGACGGCCGAACCGCTGCGCGTCGAGATCGCGGCCACCCCGCTGCCCGAACGGCCGTTCCTCATGACGGTCATCGCGAGGACGTATTCCCGCGCGGCCGACAAGAAGCAGGCCGCCGCCGTGGTCGAACGGGCGCTGGTCGACGAACTCAAGAACCCCGACACCGCCAGCTTCGCCTGGGCGACGGTCGGCCGGCTGCGCCTGGCGGCCGGCGACCCGACGGGCGCGCTGGAGGCGGCCATCCAGGGCCAGCAGGCCGACCCGTCGTCCGATGCGCCCCCCTTGCTCGCCCTCGAGCTGATGGACCCCGACCGCCCGCTCGCGGAGCCGCTGGTCAAGCGCTACCTCGCCACGCCGAATGCCTTGCCGGAACTGCGCATCGCCTACGCCCGCGAACTGATGGAAGCGCGCCGCTACGCCGAGGCCACTGCCGAACTCGCCATCCTGACCCGCGACAAGCCAGAGCTGCCCGCGCCATGGATCCTGCTCGGCAGCCTCCAGGCCCAGAACCGCCAGGACGCGCAGGCCGAAGCCTCGATCAAGCGCTACCTGGCACTGGTCGAGCCGCTTCCCGCCGCCGATGAAGGTCGGCGCGGCGTGACCCAGGCGTACCTGCTGCTCTCGCAGCTGGCCGAGCGTCGCAAGGATTTCGCCGAAGCCGACAGCTGGCTGGGCCGCGTCGACAGCAGCGACGACGCGCAGGTCGTGCAGATGCGACGCGCCGGCCTGCTGGCGCGCCAGGGCAAGTTGCAACAGGCCCGCGAACTGATCCGCGCGCTGCCCGAACGCACGCCCGACGACGCCAAGCAGAAGTTCCAGGCCGAGGTGCAACTGCTGCGCGACGCGAAGCAATACCAGGCCGCCTACGACATGCTCGCCAAGGCGAGCGCCGCCGAACCGAACGACACCGACCTGATCTACGACCAGGCCATGATGGCCGAGAAAATCAACCGGCTCGACGAGATGGAGCGCCTGCTGCGCCGGCAGATCGCCCTGAAGCCTGAAAGCTACAACGCGTACAACGCGCTGGGCTATTCCTTCGCCGATCGCAAGATCCGGCTCGAGGAGGCCCGCACCCTGATCCGCAAGGCGGTCGAGCTCGCGCCGCAAGACCCGTTCATCGCCGACAGCCTCGGCTGGGTCGAGTTTCGCCTGGGCAACACGGCCGAAGCGACCAAGATCCTCGAGGCCGCCTACCAGCGCCGCCCGGACGCCGAGATCGGCGCCCACCTGGGCGAGGTGCTCTGGGTGGCGGGCGACCGCGACCGTGCGATGGCGATCTGGCGCGAGGCCTCGCTCGTCGATGCCGAGAACGAGACGCTGCAGGAAACGCTCAAGCGCCTGCGCATCAAGCTGTGATCTTGGCAAAGCCGATGGAGACGACGCGGCGGCGGCTGATGGCCGTGATGCTCGCCGGCGCAGCGTTGATGGCCGGCTGCGCCACGCCGGGCCCTCCGAGCACCGACACGTCTCCCGAAAGCTGGAGCGGGCGGCTGTCGCTGCGCGTCGACAGCGAGCCGGTGCAGACCTTCGCCGCCCTGTTCGACCTGCGCGGCACGCCCGAACGCGGCACGCTGACGCTGACCACGCCCATCGGCAGCACGCTGGCCGAACTGCAGTGGTCACCCGGCGAGGCCTTGCTGAAAAACGGCAGCGAGACCCGCCGCTACGGCTCCGTCGACGCACTGATCCTGGCCGCCACCGGCGCGGCAATACCGGTCGACGCCCTGTTCGGCTGGCTGGCCGGTCGCAACGACACCGTGACGGGCTGGCGACCCGACCTGACGCAATGGTCGGCCGGCAAGCTGCAGGCGGTGCGCGAGTCACCCCTGCCGCGCAGCGACCTGCGCATCGTCTTCGAGCGGTCGTGACGTGAAGGCGCTCTACGACCTTCCGGCACCGGCGAAGCTCAACCTGTTCCTGCACATCACCGGCCGGCGCGCGGACGGCTACCACCTGCTGCAGTCGGTCTTCATGCTGATCGACTGGTGCGACACGCTCCACGTCGAATTGCGCAGCGACGGCCAGCTGAGCCGCGAAGACCTCACCGTGGCGCTGCCGCCCGACGACCTGGTGTTGCGCGCCGCCCGCGCGCTGCAGGCGCACGCCCGTCCCGGCCAAGGCGCGCACATCGGCGTGGCGAAGCACGTGCCGGCGCAGGCCGGGATGGGCGGCGGCTCGTCCGATGCCGCCACTTGCCTGCTCGCGCTCAATCGCCTGTGGTCGCTCGACCTGCCGCTGGCGACGCTGGAAGCCATCGGCCTCTCGCTCGGTGCAGACGTGCCTTTCTTCCTGCGTGGACACAACGCATGGGTCGAGGGCATCGGCGAACAGATCACGCCCATCGAACTGCCTGCCGGGCGCTTCGCTGTCCTCAAGCCAGCCCAGGGCCTGGACACGCGTCGTATTTTTTCGTCACCCAATCTGCAACGCGCCACGCCCGCTGCTATAATCTCCGGCTTTGCTGCATATCGCGGAACTGAAGTCTTCGACTTTGGCCACAACGACCTGCAGCCGGTTGCCGAGCAGCTCTGCCCCGACGTCACCGAAGCCATCGACTGGCTCGGCCGCCAAGGGCTCACCGCTCGAATGACTGGCTCCGGAAGTGCCGTGTTTGCAGCGTTGCCGCAGGAAGCGGTGCTGTCGTCCCTCCCGGAGCATCCGGAAAACTGGCAGCTCCGGCAGTGCGGCAATCTGACCATTCATCCGCTTTGCGGCTGGGCGGTCTAGAAAAGAAACGATCGGATCGCTGGGCGGTTCGATGCGACATATATCGGTTGATGGCGCAAGCCATCGACCCGTGTAGGGGAGTCGCCAAGCTGGTTAAGGCACTGGATTTTGATTCCAGCATGCAAAGGTTCGAATCCTTTCTCCCCTGCCAAAACACACGACGCGCGGCCCGAAGGGGCCGTGCGTTTTTGCGAAGACTGACCTGAAAACAGGTCACGCGGCCCGCCGGCCACGCGACCACAAGCGTTGCAGCTGACCGGCTGCACACACCACGAGATCACTGGCGGCTCCTGAAAGAGCCATTTCCCATTGCTGGACGCGCTCATGCAGCCTCAACCCCCGGACTTCATGGTTTTCACCGGCAATGCCAATCCGGGCCTCGCCGCCGAGATCGCGCAGCACCTGGGCACCAGCTTGGGCGCCGCCCGCGTCGGCCGCTTCTCCGATGGCGAAGTCACCGTCGAGATCAACCAGAACGTCCGCGCCCGCGATGTCTTCGTGGTTCAGTCGACCTGCGCGCCGACCAACGAAAACCTGATGGAACTGCTCATCATGGTCGACGCGCTCAAGCGCGCATCGGCCGAGCGCATCAGTGCCGTCATCCCCTACTACGGCTATGCCCGCCAAGACCGCCGCCCGCGCTCGAGCCGGGTGCCGATCTCGGCCAAGGTGGTGGCCGACCTGCTGCAGACCGTCGGCGTGTCGCGCGTCCTGACGATGGACCTGCATGCCGACCAGATACAGGGCTTCTTCGACATCCCGGTCGACAACATCTACGCGTCGCCGGTGCTGCTGGGCGACCTGCGCCAGAAGAACTACGAAGACCTGATCGTCGTGTCGCCGGACGTCGGTGGCGTGGTGCGCGCACGGGCACTGGCCAAGCAACTCAACACCGACCTCGCCATCATCGACAAGCGCCGCCCGAAGGCGAACGTGAGCGAGGTGATGAACGTCATCGGCGAGATCGACGGCCGCAACTGCGTGATCATGGACGACATGATCGACACGGCCGGCACGCTGGTCAAAGCGGCCGAGGTGCTGAAGGAACGCGGCGCGAAGAAGGTCTACGCCTATTGCACGCACCCGATCTTCTCGGGCCCGGCCATCGAACGCATCGCCCAGGGCTCGGCCCTCGACGAAGTCGTCGTGACCAACACCATTCCCCTTTCCGACAGCGCCCTCGGCTGCGGAAAGATCCGCCAGCTCTCCGTGGCACCGCTGATCGCTGAAACGATCCAGCGCATTGCCAAGGGCGAGTCGGTGATGAGTTTGTTCTCGGACCAAGACAACTTGTTCTGAACAAAAAGCCGGCTTCCTTTTCGGGGAGCCATTTTGAAACCGGCGCCGCACTGGTCGCGGTCGGCGCTCAAGAAGCGAAACGGCATTGCGCCTTCGCTCCAAGGAGTTAACTATGAAGTTCGTCGCTTTTGAGCGCGCCAAGCAGGGCACGGGTGCGAGCCGCCGTCTCCGCATCACGGGCAAGACGCCCGGCATCGTGTACGGTGGCGAAGCCGCTGCGCAAATGATCGAAATCGATCACAACGCCCTGTGGCACGCCCTCAAGAAGGAAGCGTTCCACGCGTCCGTCCTCGAGATGGAACTTGGCGGCACCGTGAGCAAGGTGCTGTTGCGCGACGTGCAATACCACCCGTTCCGTCCGCTGGTGCAGCACATCGACTTCCAGCGCGTCGATGCCCGCACCCGCATGACCATGAAGGTGCCCGTGCACTTCAAGGGCGAAGAAGAGTCCGACGCCGTCAAGCTCGAGCTCAACCTGGTCAACCACGTGACGACCGAACTCGAAGTGAACTGCCTGCCCGCCGAACTGCCCGAGTTCATCGAGGTCGACCTGTCCGGCCTGAAGAAGAACGGCACGGTCACGCTCAAGGACATCAAGCTTCCGCGTGGCGTGAAGTGGGTGAGCCATGGCAAGCAGAACCTCGTGCTGGCTTCGGCCACGGCACCGGTGATCGAAGAAGAAGTGCCGGCTGAAGGCGCTGCCGCCGAAGGCGCAGCACCCGCCGTCGGCAAGGACGGCAAGCCTGCCGCCAAGACCGCAGCGAAGACCCCGGCCAAGAAGAAGTAAGACTTTTCTTTTCCGAGCCGAACGGCCCGCCTCGTGCGGGCCGTTTGCATTGGGGGATGCGAAACGCGCTGGGATAATCGCATCGATGATCAAGCTCTTTGTCGGCCTGGGAAACCCCGGCCCCGAATACGAGGCCACGCGGCACAACGCAGGCTTCTGGTGGATCGACGCGCTCGCGCGCGACCTCAAGGTGGCGCTGAACCCGGAGCGCAGCTACCACGGCCTGGCCGCACGCGCGAACGTCCACGGCCAGCCGGTCTGGCTGCTCGAGCCGCAGACCTTCATGAACCTGTCGGGCAAGTCCGTCGCGGCCCTGGCGCGCTTCTTCAAGATCGAGCCGCAGGAAATCCTGGTGGTGCACGACGAACTCGACGTGGTGCCCGGCCAGGTCAAGCTCAAGTTCGGCGGCAGCCATGCGGGCCACAACGGCCTGCGCGACATCCACGCGCAACTGGGCACTGCCGACTACTGGCGCCTGCGCATCGGCATCGGCCACCCCGGCGTCAAGGCCGAGGTGGTGAACTGGGTGCTGAAGAAGCCGCTGAAGGAACAACGCGAGGCCATCGACGACGCCATCGTCCGCACGCTGCATGCCGTGCCGGCGCTGCTGGCCGGCGAGATGGAGAAGGCCACGCTGCAGATCCACACGAGCAAGCCGCCACGCCCCAAACCGCCCAGGCGGGAACCAGGCGAGGGCGGTGGCGAGCCCGCCGCCCCCTAGTCAGGACGGCGCCACAGAGGAAAAAAGAGAAAGGGAGCGAAGAATGAAAAGAACAGCACATCGACGCACCGCCATCGTCTGCATGGCGCTCTGCACTGGCATCGGCATCGCTCAGGCGCAGGATGCATCTGGCGCCTGGCGCTGCGGCAACACCTACACCGACAAGCCGTGCACGGGCGGCAAGGCCCTGGCGCTCGACGCGGCGCCGAGCGCCGACCAGGCGCGCGAGGCGGAGCGCAGCACGCAGCGCACACAGGCTGCGGCCGACCGGATGGAGCGCGATCGCCTGCGTCTGGAAAGAGCAGCGCCCTCCCCGCTCATCCATCTCCCAAAACCGACGAACACCGTCTCCCCGGCCGAACCCGCGCGTCCCACGGCGAAAAAGAAGAAGGGCCGCAAGGAGCCGGAATTCTTCACCGCCGCCGGCCCGGGCAGCGCGGCGAAGAAAAAGAAGGCGACGAAGACCGCGGTCGGCAGTTAAGCGGCCGCGGCTGACGGGGCGGACGCGTCGGTCGGCGGCTGGCCGGCAGCGTCCTTCTTGGTTGCGGTGAGCCGCTCGAACTTCTGCCACAAGGTTTCGCGCGTCTCGACATGGTCGGGGCTCACGGGGATGCAGGCGACCGGGCAGATCTGCACGCACTGCGGCTCGTCGAAGTGGCCGACGCATTCGGTGCACTTGCGCGGGTCGATCTCGTAGATCTCGGCGCCCATGTAGATCGCGTCGTTGGGGCACTCCGGCTCGCAGACATCGCAGTTGATGCATTCGTCGGTGATCATGAGGGCCATGGCGCGATTATCCGCCGCGGGCATGCTCGTTGCGTCAGTCGGGTTATGCTGCGCCCCGCCCCATGAGTCTGTTTCTATTCAAGCGCTTCGCGACGCTGATCGGCACCCTGATCGGTGCCTCGGTCATCGTCTTCCTCGTTCTCGAGATCCTGCCCGGCAATGCCGCGCAGTTGCTGCTCGGCCCCGACGCGTCGCCCGACGCCGTCGCCGCACTCGCCACCAAGCTCGGGCTCGACCAGTCAGCCTGGACACGCTACTGGCACTGGATCGGCGGCCTGCTCACCGGCAACCTGGGCGACAGCTACGCCTACGGCTCGCCGGTGCTCGACCTCATCCTCGAGCGCCTCGCGCTCACCGTGCCACTCGCCTTGATGGCGATGGCGTTGACGGCGGTGCTGGCGCTGCTGGTCGGCGTCACCGCGGCGGCGCGGCACAACAAGCTGGGCGACGTCGGACTGATGGGCCTCACGCAGGTGGGCATCGCCATCCCCAACTTCTGGTTCGCGATCCTGCTGATCCTGGTGTTCTCGGTGCAGCTGCAGTGGTTCTCGGCCGGCGGCTTCGACGGCTGGGGCGAAGGCGTGTTCGCGGGCATCAAGTCACTGCTACTGCCGGCGCTGTCGCTGGCCGTGGTGCAGGCCGCCATCCTGGCGCGCATCACGCGCTCGGCCGTGCTCGAGGTGATGCGCGAAGACTTCGTGCGCACCGCGCGCGCCAAGGGTGTGTCGCAGCGCGCCGTGCTCTGGACCCACGTGCTGCGCAACGCGATGATCCCGGTGATCACGGTGATGGGTATGCAGTTCGCCGAACTGCTGGCCGGCACCATCGTGGTGGAGAACGTGTTCTACCTGCCCGGCCTCGGCCGGCTGATCTTCCAGGCCATCAGCAACCGCGACCTGGTGGTGGTGCGCAACTGCGTGATGCTGCTGGCGGCCATGGTGGTCATCGTGAACTTCGTGGTCGACGTGCTCTATGCCGTGATCGACCCGCGCATCAAGGCGTCCGACATATGAGCGCGCTTCCGACAATGGCGACCAGCGCTGCCGCCCTGAAGGTGCCGGGCTTCTGGCGCCGCGCGCTGCACCACCGCAGCTTCGTCATCGGCGCAGTGCTCACGCTGCTGCTGCTCCTGGCCGCCACGGTGTCGTTCGTGTGGACGCCCTGGTCGCCCTACGAGATGGACATGGCGATCAAGCTGCAGAAGCCGAGTTGGTCGCACTGGCTCGGCACCGACCCCTTCGGGCGCGACGTGGCGTCGCTGCTGCTGGTGGGCGCGCGAGCGTCGATCCTGGTGGGGCTGATCGCGGTGGGCATCGGGCTCACCGTGGGCACCGCGCTGGGCCTGCTCGCCGCGGCGCGGCGCGGTTGGGTCGAAGAAGCCATCATGCGCTTCAGCGACTTCTCGCTGGCCTTCCCCGCGATCCTCTCGGCGATCATGATGACGGCAGTGTTCGGCCCGGGCATCGTGAACGCGATCGTCGCGATCGGCATCTACAACATCCCGACCTTCGCGCGCATCACGCGCGCTTCGGCCAACGCGATCTGGTCGCGCGAGTACATCGCCGCCGCGCGCGCCTGCGGCAAGGGCGGCTTCGCCATCACGATGCAGCACGTGCTGCCGAACATCTCCGCGGTGCTGATCGTGCAGATCACCATTCGCTTCGCCATCGCCATCCTGGCCGAGGCCGCCCTCTCCTATCTCGGCCTCGGCACGCAGCCGCCCCAGCCCTCCTGGGGCCGCATGCTGAGCGAGGCACAGACGATGATGTTCCAGGCCCCGCTGCTGGCGGTGTTCCCGGGCATGGCGATCGCGCTGGCGGTGCTCGGCCTCAATCTCCTGGGCGACGGTCTTCGCGACCTGCTCGACCCCCGTCTCGCGAGGGCTCGCTGACATGGCACTCCTCGAAGTCAACGACCTCCACATCGGCCTGCAGACCCAGCGCGGCCCGGCCGAAGCCGTGCGCGGCATCAGCTTTTCGCTCGAACGCGGTGAGACCATGGGCATCGTCGGCGAATCCGGCTGCGGCAAGTCGATCACCGTGATGTCGCTCATGGGCCTGCTGCCGGCCAGTGCCAAGGTGGGCGGCAGCATCCGCTTCGATGGCACCGAACTCGTCGGGCTCGACGAACGCGCGATGTGCGGCATCCGCGGCAACCGCATTGGCATGATCTTCCAGGAGCCGATGACGGCCCTGAACCCGGTGCATACCATCGCCCGCCAGGTCGGCGAGCCGCTGCGCCTGCACCGCGGGCTGACCGGCGCCGCCGCGCGCAAGGAAGTGCTCGCGCTGCTCGACCGCGTCGGCATCCCCGATGCGGCGTCGCGGCTCGACGCCTATCCGCACCAGTTCTCGGGCGGGCAACGCCAGCGCATCGGCATCGCAATGGCGCTGGCCTGCGGGCCCGACCTGCTGATCGCCGACGAACCGACGACGGCGCTCGACGTGACGATCCAGAAGCAGATCCTCGATCTGATCCAGGGCCTGGTGGCCGAGCGCGGCATGGCGCTCATCCTAATCTCGCACGACCTCGGCGTGATTGCGCAGAGCGTGTCGAAGATGCTGGTGATGTACGGCGGCAGCGTGGTCGAGAGCGGCCCGACCGGCGCCGTCTTCGCCGAGCGCGCGCACCCGTACACGCAGGGCCTGTTCGCCGCACGGCCCGCGCTCGGTGCGCGGCGCGGCGGCCGGCTCGCCACCATCCGCGGCAGCGTGCCCGAACTGGTCGACCTGCCGCCGGGTTGCCCCTTCGCGGGGCGCTGCGCCTTCACCATCGACGACTGCCACAGCACCCGGCCACCGGCCACACCGATGCCGCATGGCCACCAGGTGCGCTGCATCCGGCTCGACGCGGTAGTCGCCGCCGCAGGAGTCAGCGCATGACGACGACCCCACCGCTGCTCGAAGTCACCGACCTGGTCCGCCACTACGCGCTGCCGCGCGAGAAGCTGCTGGCACCGCCGCCGCAGGTCAAGGCGCTCAACGGTGTGAGCTTCCGCATCGAGGCCGGCCGCAGCCTTGGCATCGTCGGCGAATCGGGATCGGGCAAGTCGACCATCGCCCGGCTGGTGATGGCGCTCGACGCGCCGACCTCCGGCAGCGTGAAGCTGCTCGGCCGCGACCTGCATCAGCTGCCGCGTGCCGAGCTGCGCGCGGCGCGACGCGATGTGCAGATGGTGTTCCAGGACCCGTACGGATCGCTCGACCCGCGTCAGAAGGTGGCGCGCATCGTGGCCGAGCCGCTGGAGGCGCTCGCCGAAACCAGCCGCCACGAACAGCGCGAGCGCGCGGCCGAATCGCTCGCCGCCGTCGGCCTGCGCAGCACCGACCTCGACAAGTACCCGCACGAATTTTCCGGTGGCCAGCGCCAGCGCATCGCCATCGCCCGCGCGCTCATCACGCGCCCCAAGCTGATCGTGGCCGACGAGCCGGTGAGCGCGCTCGACGTGTCGGTGCAGGCGCAGGTCCTCAACCTGATGCAGGACCTGCAGCAGCAGTTCGGCATCAGCTACCTGCTCATCAGCCATGACCTCGCGGTGGTGAACCACCTGTGCGATGCCGTGTGCGTGCTGCACCGCGGGCTGGTGGTCGAGCGCGGCGATCCGCAGGAACTCTTCGCGCATGCGCAGCACCCGTACACACAGGCCCTGCTCGCGGCCGTGCCGCGCGCGGAGCCGCCCGCACGGGCGGCGAGCCACGCCTGATCGCGCTTGATATAACGTCTCCCGTCTTTTCTACGCCCTTTCCAGGAGCCTGACCATGTTGAAACGCCGCACCGTTCTCACCGCATCCGCCGCCACCGCGGTCGCCTCGGCCCTCCCGACCTTCGCGCTCGCGCAGAGCCGCAAGGACGCGATGGTGCTCGGCATGACGCTGGAGCCGACCGGCCTCGACCCGACGGTGGCCGCCGCCGTGTCGATCAGCGAAGTCACGCTCTACAACATCTACGAGACGCTCACGAAAATCAACGCCGACGGCAGCGTGACGCCGCTGCTGGCTGAGAGCTGGGACATCTCGCCCGACCTGAAGACCTACACCTTCCGCCTGCGCAAGGGCGTGAAGTTCCAGAACGGCGAGCCCTTCAATGCGCAGACCGTGAAGTTCGCCTTCGAGCGCGCCGGCGGCGAGAAGAGCGTCAACAAGGACAAGCGCACCTTCGCCAACCTCGGCGTGCAGGTGATCGACGAGTACACCGTCGTGCTGCTCAACAAGGAAATCGATCCCGACTTCCCCTTCGTGCTCGGCCAGGCCACATCGATCATCGTGGAGCCCAAGAGCGCGGATACGAACGCGACCAAGCCGGTCGGCACCGGCCCGTACAAGCTCGACGCATACAACAAGGGCGCATCCCTCACACTGAGCAAGTGGGACGGTTTCCGCAACCCGGCGCAGGCCAAGCTCAACAAGATCACCTTCCGCTTCATCTCCGACCCGGCGGCGCAGGCCGCTTCGCTGCTGGCCGGCGACGTTGACGCGTTCCCGCGCGCGGCCACCCGCATCGTGGCGCAGTTCAAGGCCAACCCGCAGTTCCAGACGATCCTGGCCGGCTCGCGCGGCAAGACCATCCTGGCCATCAACAATGCCAGGAAGCCGCTCGACGACGTGCGCGTGCGGCGCGCCATCCTGGCCGCGCTCGACCGCAAGTCCATCATCGAAGGCGCAGCCGACGGCTTCGGCACGCCGATCGGCAGCCACTACGTGCCCGGCGCACCCGGCTACGTCGACACAACGGGCATCAACCCTTTCGACATCGAGAAGGCCAAGAAGCTTTTGGCCGAAGCGGGTGTGAAGACCCCGCTGGAACTCACGATGACGCTGCCGCCGCCGCCGTATGCGCGCCAAGGTGGCGAGATGGTCGTGGCGCAGCTCGCCAAGATCGGCATCGTGGTCAAGGTGCAGAACGTCGAGTGGGCGCAGTGGCTCAGCGGCACCTACGGCAACAAGAACTACGACCTGTCGATCGTGTCGCACGTCGAGCCCTTCGACCTGGGCAACTACGCCAAGTCGGACTACTACTGGGGCTACCAGTCGAAGCCCTTCAACGCACTGTTCGACAAGATCAAGACCACCGGCAACACCGCGGAACGCAACAAGCTGCTGGGCGACGCACAGAAGATGCTGGCTACCGATGCGGCCAACGGCTTCCTGTTCCAGCCGCAGTTCCCGACCATCGCGAAGAAGAACGTGAAAGGCCTGTGGAAGGAACTGCCGATCTTCGCGAACGACCTGTCGGCCCTCTCCTGGGGCTGAGTGCGGCGCTGGCGGTGGGCTGACGCTCAGGCGAACTGCGCCACCAGCAGCTCGCGCGCCCGCGTGACGAAATCGCTTTCGCCCTGGCGGGCCGGCAGCACATGGAACGCGACCCGCGGCAGCGCCGGCAGGCCGGCCTGCCGCAGCGGCACCACGCCGTCGCACAGCGACGATTCATTGAGGCAGGCCACGCCCAGGCCGGCCGCCAACGCCGACTGCAGGCCGGCCACACCCGATGCGACGTGCGCCACCTCGCACGGCACGCGCCGCTGCCGCAGCAGCTTCACGGTGAACTGGTGCAGCGCACAAGTGTCGGGCAGCACCAGCAGCCGCAGCGGCGTCCCCTTCTGCCATGACAGACCCCGGGCGCCCATCCAGACCAGGGCTTCGCGGCGCAACACCGCGCTGCGCGCCACGGCGCCGGTATCGGCAATGCGCATCGACAGGCCGACATTGAAGTCGCCACGCGCATAGCCGGCCTCGACGTCGCCACTCTTCATGACGCTCACGTGCAGGCGCACCTGCGGGTAGCGCTCGCCCAGCCGCGCCAGCAGGCCCGCCAGCTCGGCCGGGCGGAAGTAGTCGGTGACTGCCAGGCGCAGCTCGCCCTGCAACGGTTCGTCGCGCATCTCGCGGTAGGCCGCCTCGCTGAGGGCAAGGATGGCGCGCGCATGCGCCAACAGGCGCGCGCCTGCCTCCGTCACCGCCACACCGGACTTGCTGCGGGTGAAGAGCGATCGCCCGGCACGCTCCTCCAGCTTGCGCATCTGCTCGCTGACCGACGACTGCGAGAGGAAGACGCGCGGCGCGGCGGCTGTGAGGCTGCCAGCCTCGGCGACGGCCACAAAGGTGCGGAGCTGCTCAATGTCGAAGCCTGCCATCTCATCCATCTGCTATTCCGATGGACAGCATCATATCTTCCCGTTTTTCCGATCCAATACAACGGCGAAGAATCGGCCCATCGACCACCTCAAGGAACCGACATGCCGCACATTGCCCTTCATCTCTCCGGCGCGCCCGACGCCACCCGCACCCGCCAGGCCGTCGACGCCATCGTGCGACTCACCCAGGCGGTGCTCGGCAAGAAGCAGCCGGTGATTGCCATCGAAGTGCAGCACATTGCCGCCGACCAGTGGTTCATCGGCGGCGAGACGCTGGCATCGCTCGGCCGCAGTGCTTTCCAGCTCGACATCAGCGTCACCGACGAGACCAACACCAAGGCCGAGAAGGCGCGCTACTTGCGCGAGGTTCACGCGGCGATGGCGGCGTTGATGCCCGATCTCCACGAGGTGTCCTACGTGCATGTGATCGACGCCCGCGCCGCGGCCTACGGCTATGGCGGGCTGACGCAGGAGCACCGGCACCAGCAGGCCGGCGTGTAGCGTCGACGGGTGCGGCGTCGGCGTGGCACCATCGCGCAAGGCCATTCCCTTCCAGGACTTTCCGTGAGCGCAACGCCCCGCCTTTTGACCGACCTGCTCGGCAACCCCGTGACCTTGGACGACCCCGCCAGCCTGGCGGCGCTCGACGACTTCGTCGGCGGCTTCATCGCCTGCGAGGCGCGCGCCGCGAACATGCTCCGGGCGGCCGAGGACACGAGCCCGCTGGTGCAGGCCTACTGCGCCGCACTCCACATGTTCGCGGAGTCGCGCGACGGCGTACCGAATGCGCGGCCCTTCCTGGCGCGCGCACTGGAAGGCGCGGCACGCGCCACGGCGCGCGAGCAGCGCTTCATCGCTGCTGTCGCCGCCTGGGTCGATGGCGACATCACCCGGGCGATCGCCTTGCATGAAGAGCAGGCGCAGGCGCATCCGCGCGACCTGGTGTCGGTCAAGCTCGGCCAGTACCACTGCTTCAACCGCGGCGACGGGCCGGGCATGCTGCGGCTCGCGCTGGCCGCCCTGCCGCAGGCCGCCGACGTGCCCTACCTGCATGGCATGGTCGCCTTCGGCCACGAGCAGTGCCACCGGATGCGCGAGGCCGAGGCCAGCGCGCGGCGCGCCATCGCCATGTGCCGCAAGGAACCCTGGGCACACCATGCGCTGGGCCACGTCCTGCTGACCGAGGGTCGGCTGTCGGAGGGCCTGGACTTCCTATGCAGCGTGAGCGACACCTGGACCGGCCTCAACTCCTTCATGGTCACGCACAACTGGTGGCATGTGGCGCTGTTCCTCATCGACCTCGGCCGCGACGACGAGGCGCTGGCCGTGTACGACCGCGAGGTCTGGGGCGTGGTGCCCGACTACACGCAGGATCAGATCGGCGCCGTGTCCCTGCTGGCGCGCTTCGAGCTCGCTGGCATCGACGTCGGCGCGCGCTGGCAGAACGTGGCGGACCGCCTCGTCACGCGGCTCGACGACCATGTGCTGCCCTTCCTCGACCTGCAATATCTCTACGGGCTGGCGCGCGCCGGACGGCCCGAGGCCGACGTGCTGCTGCAGCGCATCGAGGCCTTCGCGCCCAGCGCGCCGGCCGACACGCGCGACGCGTGGGTGCGCGTCTGCGTCCCGGCCGCGCACGGCCTGCTCGCGCATGCGCGCGGCGACATGCCGGGCGCGATCGACGGGCTCGGCCTGGCCCTGCCGCGCCTCATCGAGATCGGCGGCAGCCATGCGCAGCGCGACCTGTTCGAGCAGGTGTATCTCGATGCCCTGCTGCGTCACGACACCGAGCGCACGCTGGGCGCGGCGCAGGGCCTGCTGCAGCAGCAGGTCAACGGCCAGCCGGAATCGCTGCGGCTCAAGCGCCAGCTCGATCGGGTGTATGCCGGCCTGCGTCTGCCGGCCGCTGGCTGACGCGTACCATCCGACGCCGCTCCAGCCCTGCCCTTTCCGATCGCACCCATGACCCCGCACTTCACCGAAGCGACCACTGCCTACTGGCAGCAACTGATCGAGGCCGATCAGGTCGCTCAGCCGCAGGCCCCGTGGCGCCACGGCTACCCGGCGCGCCTGCCCGATGGCCGGGTGCTGATGCTGCCGATTCGCCAGCTCGCGAGCGAACCGACGCAAGCGGTCGCCTCACTGATCTGCAACCAGGCCTCGCTCGAGGTCATCGAGACGCTGGGCCGCATGTTGGCCGACAAGCTGGCCCCGCTGAAGCCCGACGTGGTCATCGGCATCCCGACGCTGGGCCTGACTTTCGCGCCTGTGGTGGCGCGGCACCTGGGCCACACGCGCTATGTGCCCATGGGCTACTCGCGCAAGTTCTGGTACGACGAAGCGCTCTCGGGCGCGGTGCAGTCCATCACCACGCCGACGGCGGGCAAGCGCGTCTACCTCGACCCGAACCTGCTCCCGCTGGTGCAGGGCAAGCGCGTGGTGCTGGTCGACGACGCGGTCAGCAGCGGCAGCACGCTGAAGGCGCCGTGGACGCTGATCGAATCGCTCGGCGCCGAGGTGCTGGCCTGCGGCGTCGCCATGCTGCAGGGCCAGCGCTGGCAGCAGACGCTGGGCGCCGAACGCGCAGCGCGCATGGTCGGCGTGTTCGACAGCCCGTTGCTGCAGGCCGTGCCCGACGGCTGGGTCGAGCGCGACTGACCCGTCCACGCCACGGCCGGCGAGCGCCGGCTTGGTACGCAACCTGCTTACCGCAGGGGCATCACGCCGGCGTATCTGGTTTCGTATACGTTTTTGGTGCATCGCGGGGCCTGCGCGCGGTGGGCCGCCGCATTCTGGAGTTTTCATGCACCCCACCCGTTCGCCCGCCCTGCCCTCCACGCTGTCGCGTCGTCGCCTCTTGCAGGCCGCAGGCGCCACCGCTGCCAGTAGCCTGATCGCCGCCCCGGCCTTCGCGCAGACGCGCGCCATCAGCATCACGCTGCCCTGGGTGGTGAATGGTTCCAACTACTGGCCGATGGTCGGCAAGGAACTGGGCTACTTCAAAAAGCGCGGCATCGACCTGACCGTCTCGCGCGGCAACGGCTCGGTCGCTGCGGCGCAGGCCGTGGCCAACAAGCAGTTCGACATGGGCGTGGTCTTCTTCGGCGGCACGCTGGTCAACATGGCGCGCGGGCTGCCGCTGCAGGCGCTGGCCACCGTCGGCTACGACGCGCTGATGGGCAACCTGGTGCTGGAAGATTCACCAATCCGCGGCCCGAAGGATTTCGAAGGCAAGCGCGTCGGCACCGTCGCCACCTCGGCCGAGTCGCCCTACTGGACAGCCTATGCCGCCAAGACCGGCATCGACCTGACGAAGGTCACGCGCCAGCAGCTCGACGCGCGACTGATCGAGCGCGCGCTGATGGACAAGCAGGTCGACGCGATCACCGCCATCGGCTCGTCGAGCATCCCGGTGCTCGATTCGCTGGGTGTGAAGACGCGCTTCATCCCCTGGGCCAACGCGGGAGTGCAGCTCTACGCCGCGCAGGTCATCGCCCGCCGCGAGACCATCGATGCCGACGCCGGCCTGTGCCAGGCGATGGTCGACGGCATCCTCGAATCAGTGGTCTACACGCTGAAGAACCCGCAGGCCTCGCTCGAGATCCTCTACAAGGCCCAGCCGGAGATCGCGATGGCCAAGGGCGGCAAGGAAAACGCCACCATCTCGCAGGGCCTGGCACAGGCCACCATGGTCGCGCCCGAAGCCGTCCAGAACGGCATGGGCTTCAGTAGCATTCCGACGCTGGCCAGCATGATCGCGCTCGCCGCCAAGGCCGGCGCCCTGACCGCCGACGCCAAGCCGCTGCGCCCCGAAGACCTGGCGACCAACCGCTTCGTTGGCAAGATCAAGCTGAGCACCGCCGAGTGGGACGCCATCCGCAAGAA